>NZ_JAUBPE010000021.1:0-91995 GCF_036700565.1 Microcoleus pseudofavosus SVA1_A4 | reverse complement strand
TTTCTTGCACCCTTACTACTTTTTTGGTCGGAAAACCCATACACTGTTTACTTTTCTCACTGATTCAGCAAGCCCTACATAATTCCGATGCTACCGGATTTGATATGAGTTAAAAAGTCGATCGCGCACCATGCAAAATCCCGGAGCTTTGGTGACTGTAAAAGCAGCCATCAAACCCCCAGGATTTAAGTTTTTCCTCTTAAACGAGGCTCAAATTATCCCCAGTGAGCTTTAACTCAATCAGCAGTAGCCAATTCGGTACTGGCGCCGCCGCGCTTCCGCGTCAGGGTATTGAAAAGCATCTGACCGACAGCTTTAATCAAATTGCCTTCTAACTCCATGAACATCTTCATGTTCATGCCAAAAGCTGCATTAGCTTCATCAACAATTCGCTCTGCTGTTGCTTCGTCAATCGGCAGTTCGTTCATTGCTTGACGGTAGTTAGCTTTGAATTCTTTTTCATCAGGAATATCCTGGAATTCATAGAAAGCAGTGCCTTCTCCCTCGGTAAGATTCATCCCGCGCTGGGCAATTCCCTTCAGGATTTGTCCGCCGGATAAATCGCCAAGGTAGCGAGTGTAAGAGTGAGCTACTAACAGTTCCGGTGCGGTCGCCGAGATTTCGCGAATGCGCTGCACATAAGCTTTAGCTGCCGCTGACGGGGCTACTTGTTCGCGCCAATTCGCACCGTAGTAGTAAAATAAATCTTGCTCTAAGCTTTGTTTGCGATTCAACTCAGAAAAGTAAATTTTTGAAACAACCGGATGCTGCTTTTGGCGTTCCATTTCCTCTTCCATTGCCGAGTAGACAAAGTAGAGGTTTCCTACTAACTTCCGGTAAGAAGTTTTTTCTACAACGCCTTTTAAAAAACACTTGACAAAACCGACGTTTTCTGCCATTGTGTGGGACTTTTTCGTTCCCTCACGCAATTTGGTCGCTAAATTGATGCTCATGCTATATTGTCCAACCTTCTATTTTTGTGGTAGCTGATGGATGCGCCAAAAATCTAAAAATTACCTAAGCATTTACCTTAGATCGATTTGATGAGAGATTGTATTAATTTTTATAACAAAAGTTGGCAGTTGGCAGTTGGCAGTAGTCAGTTGGCAGTTGGCAGTTGGCAGTAGTCAGTTGGCAGTTGGCAGTAGTCATCAGCCACTAACTAATGACTAATGACTAATGACTCATGACTCATCCTTGCCAGCAAACAACTGTTAACCGTCAACTGTCAACTAACTTAGATGTCCAAGTCGAGGAGGTTGAGTTTGGGGCCGTAGGTTTCGATGAATTCGCGGCGGGGGGCGACACGATCGCCCATTAAGATCGTAAAGATGCGATCGGCCTCTGCTGCGTCTTCAATTTCCACCCGTTTCAGCGTCCGAGTTTCCGGGTTCATCGTGGTATCCCACAACTGCGTCGGCATCATTTCGCCCAAACCTTTGAACCGCTGGACAGTGTAGTTAGCATTCGCCGGAAATTCATTGCGGATCAGATTGTTCCTTTCGCGTTCGCTGTAACAGTAGTAGTGATTGCGTCCCCGTTCTACTTTATACAAAGGAGGACACGCAATGTAGATGTAACCTTGGTCCACAAGTGCGCGCTGATAGCGGTAGAAGAAAGTCAGCAACAGCGTGCGGATGTGGGCACCATCTACGTCAGCGTCAGTCATAATTACGATGTGGTGATACCGCAATTGCCCCGGATCGAATTCTTCGCCTTTGATGCCCAAACCCAGGGCTGTAATTAACGACTGAATTTCGTTATTCTTGTAGATTTTGGCGTCGTCGGTTTTCTCAATGTTGAGAATTTTACCGCGCAGAGGCAGGATTGCTTGGAATTGGCGATCGCGCCCTTGTTTGGCACTGTTATGGACAAAAATTCCCGCCCCTAATGCAAAGTTGTGACTGTTGGGCACTTCGATGTCGTAGACATCGTACCGCTCCTCCAAATGTTCGATCGACACAACGCGGTGGTTGTAATTCCGAATCGCTTGGCGAGCATATACGGCATCACCACTAAAGTAGCGATCGCAAAACGTCTCAAACTTCAACAAAGTCTTATCACCCTTCACGCGGCGATAAAGATTGTAAGCATCTACATCCATCCAACCTTCTTTCAGGTGGACTGTCTTCAAAGCTTCCAGCGTCTTGCGGTAATAAGTTTCCTTCAAAGTCGCTTTGCGTTTGAGCCGAAACTCCGTCGTCCACTGTTCCTTAGTTTTTTCGCGCCGCCAGTCCAACAAATTCTCATCTTGCCACTGTTCTTTAGCAAGTTGAGAATTAGTCTCCCGCGCTTCAGGATTGTTAGCAAAATGATCGATCACCCGTTCCGACTGAGCCAAACGGTTTTCTTCGCAACTCCAATACTCTTGCTGCGCTTGGTTCAGCAGTTCATTATTTTGCTGGCGATAAGTTTCATCAGTATCGTAAAACTCCCGCCACTTGCTCGTCATGTAAGCTTTATACTCTTCATCTTCCCACTGAGCTTTCGCCTGTTCCGAGAGAATTTGTCGCGTTTGGGGCTGCCGCATCCGCTCTTTCATCATCGCCCGAAATTCATCGGTCATGTGAGCTTGACGGCTCTTTTCAATGACATCCGGCCTGTGCAAGGTTTTCTCAAGGTTCGCGCGGTGAAGAGCCAAGTGATCCTCAGCAGGCAATCGCTGAATATTTGTCGGATTGTTGTTGAGTTTGTTGAAATCAACGTGGTGGCGGTGATTGCCCTCAGATGCTAGATAAACCCCGTGTTTTAGGTTGTAAAAATCCGATAAAAGATGGGTGTAAATCCACTTGTCACTGTTGGGATTCCAAACCATTTCGTAACCGTTAAGTCCCTGACCCTGTTTGGTTTTTTCCGACAACTTGCTGTGGAACGGCATTAATGAATCGAACGGTGTCAGCATGGCTGCTGCTTTGTAAGTGCCATCCCGCAACATGAATGGATGGTCGGGAGTGCAAGTTATTGTCTCCCCATTGTCTAATGTCAGTTTGACAACTTCAGCATTTGCTTTAGTCATCCGAGCATTAGTTATTCGCTCAAACCCGATGTTTCCACTCTCGCGAATGGTGTAGCAAAAGTGTTCTTTGCCTTCTGCTTGTTCGTCAACTATCTGTTTGATAGTTTTTGTCGTACCGTCAGCTAATAATATTTCCTGAAAAGAATAAAAACAGCCCCCAGCACTATCCCCCTCCACCAGGTATATCTCAGACAGGGCGGGGTCTCTGGAACTACAGTCCGCTAATTTTCCAGGCAAAGGAGACGATTCTAGGACTGATTTGCGGCGCACTAAATCGCGGGCGCGGCGGGCGGCTTCAGCGGCTTTAAATGCCTGAATTGCTTTTTCCAAAATAGCGTCGGCTACTTGGGGGCGAAACTCCAAATATTCTGTCAATACTTCGCCTACCAAGGAATCGACAATTCCCCGAACTTCTGTATTTCCTAGCTTGGTTTTAGTTTGGCCTTCAAATTCCGGGTCTGGGACTTTGACAGAAATCACTGCTGTCAAACCTTCGCGAACGTTTTCGCCGGCGAGGTTGGGTTCGTGTTCTTTAATTTTATTGCGCTTGCGGGCGATCGAATTCATCGTCCGCGTCAAAACAGCCTTCAAACCTTCTAAGTGCGTCCCACCGTCGATCGTCCGAATGTTGTTAGCAAAACCGAGAACATTATCGCTAAAAGCATCAACGCACCACTGCAAAGCCACTTCTATTTGTACGTTATTGCGTTCGCCTTGCACGTAAATCACTTCTTCGTGCAGAGGCTGCTTGTCGCGGTTCATGTAGGCGATGTATTCCTTGATTCCGCCCTCGTAACAGTATGTTTCGATGCGAGGTTCGCTACTTTTGAGCAGTTCCAAACGGTGGTCGCTAAACGTAATTCTCACGCCCGCATTCAAGTAACCCAATTCTCGCAAGCGCCCGGCGAGTATAGTGTAATCAAATTCAATGCCAGTGCTAAATATTTGAGTATCTGGCAAGAAAGAAACTGAAGTGCCGGTGCGATTGCCTTTGTTGGGCTTGGCATTAAGTTCGGTGACAGGATTGCCTCTTTCGTAGCGCTGTAAATGTTCTTTTTGGTCGCGCCAAACTGTCACTTCTACCCATTCCGACAGCGCGTTAACAACCGAAATACCTACACCGTGCAATCCTCCAGAAACCTTGTAGCCACCACCGCCAAATTTACCGCCGGCGTGGAGTACAGTCATTACTGTTTCTATTCCCGATTTGCCAGTCTTGGCAACGATGCCGGTCGGAATGCCCCGTCCGTCGTCGGTCACGGTGACGGAACCGTTGGCGTTGATGTCAACCTCGATGTGGGTGCAGTGGCCAGCCAGCGCCTCATCGATAGAATTGTCCACAACCTCGTAAACTAGATGGTGGAGTCCTCGCGGGCCGGTGGTACCGATGTACATCCCCGGTCGTTTGCGGACTGCTTCGAGACCTTCGAGAACTTGAATTTGGTCGGCGCTGTAGCTGCTGGTCATACAAAAATAGCTCCAATAATGAGGCCTAAAGCCCCGAAAGCTTATAAAATAGGAAAACTCCTAAAATTATAGCACGAATCGGTTAATGGCGATGTTAGGGCATTCTGAAGCGAAATTTTTTGAGGTATGCACCCCACGCAGTTTTCCTTGAGGAGCTATTGACATTTGCTTGGAGGGCTGCTAGGCGAATGATTTGAGATTTTGGATTTGAGATTTGAGATTTTGGATTGGAGATTTGATATTTTGAGCTGTGGCGCGATCGCCCGATGTTAGATTTTAAACGAGATTTGAGACTGCGGCGCGATCGCCCGTGGCAGTTTACTGCGAGTTATTGTATTCCAGTAATTCTTGCTTTCGGCGCAATGCCCGCGCTTTGAGTGCTTCTGCTTCTGCGTCGCGGGCCTCGATCGCCTGTCGGACGATCGCCCCTGCAACTTCCGGGCGGGCTGTCAAATATTCCATCAACTCTTTTTCTACCAAAGATTTAACGATTTCTTGTACTTCCGGGTTAACCAGCCGACTTTTCGTCGGGCCTTCAAACTCGGGATTCGGTAATTTAACGGCAATGACGGCGGTGAAGCCACACTTTAAAACCTCATTCCCCATTAAAACTGGGTCTGTATTTTTGAGTTTGCCCAGTTGGTGGCCGATCGCACTTACCACCCGCCTCACTGCCAATTGAAAGGTGTTAATGTAAGTGCCACCATCGATATTCCGAACGCAGTTAGTAAAACCAAACAGTCGGCTGTAGGAATTATCTTGATTCAGAAGGTGCCACTGACAGGCTATTTCTACTTGTACGTCGTCGCGATCGCCCTGAATGTAAATAATATCTTCGTGCAGCGGTTCGACATCAGAGTTCAGGTAGGCGACATATTCCCGGATGCCGTCGGGGTAACAATAAGTTTCAATTGAGGGAGAACTACTGCCAAGCATTTCCAAGCGGTTGTCAGTGAAAATAATTGTCAAACCGGGGTTGAGATAAGCAAGCTGCCGCAGGCGACCGGCAAGAGTAGCGCGATCGAACTCAATGCCATTCTTAAAAATCTCCACATCTGGCTTGAAAGAAATTGACGTACCCGTGCGGTTTTCAGGGCTGGTTTTAGCTGTTAGTTGCGTAACAGCGATGCCTTTCTCAAAACGCTGGCTGTAAATTTGCTCCTCGCGCCAAACAGTTACCTGCAACCATTGAGACAAAGCATTGACAACTACTATCCCAACTCCGTGGATACCTCCAGCAACCTTGTAGCTGTCGCCAGCCCTGTAACCCGCACAAAGAACCGTTAAAACTTCTTCCAAAAACGATTTGCCAGTTTTGGAATTAATCTTGGTGGGAATTCCCCGGCCGTTATCTTTCACGGTAACGGAACCGTCAGCGTTGAGGTCAACTTCGATGCGAGTGCAGTAACCGGCCAGCGCTTCATTAATCGAATTGTCCGCAACCTCGTAAACTAGATGGTGCAGTCCTCGCGGGCCGGTGTTGCCGACGTACATCCCCGGTCGTTTGCGGACTGCTTCGAGACCTTCGAGAACTTGAATTTGGTCGGCGCTGTAGCTGCCCGTCATACAACAATAGCTCCAATAATGAGGCTAAAGCCCCAAAAGCTTTTAAAATGAGAAAACTTCTAAAATTCTAACACAAAACGGTTAATGGCGATGCTAGGGCATTCTGAAGGGAAATTTATTGAGGGGATGGATGGCTTGGATCGGGGAGGAGTGTTTGTTGTCAGCTAGAGGAGTTTGGGTGCGATCGCCCGCAAGGAAGTAAGCTATGTCTAAATTAATTACGATTTGTGGGGCGACGGCGACGGGGAAGTCGGGAGTGGCTTTGGCTTTGGCGGGGCGACTGCAATCATCGATCCTGAGTGCGGACTCGCGTCAAGTGTACCGCGAATTTGACATCGGAACGGCAAAACCGACGGCGGTCGATCGCGCTGCTGTACCCCATCACTTAATTGACATCTGCGATCCGACGGAAACTCTAACACTCGCCGAGTACCAGCAGCAAGCTCAAAATTTAATAGCTGCTGTGGATTCTCCTTTGTTGTTGGTGGGAGGGACTGGTTTATATATTAAGTCGATCGTCCGCGGTTTGAAAATGCCGAGAGTTGCACCAATGCCAGAATTGCGATCGCAACTTGCAGAACTCGGGCAATCTCAATGTTACGCCATGTTGCAGCAGGTCGATCGATCTGCCGCTGACAAAATTCACCTCAATGACCCAGTAAGAACTTTGAGGGCATTAGAAGTATTTTATGTCACCGGTCGCTCTATTTCCGAACAGCAGGGCGAAAATCCTCCCAATTATCCTATTTTACAAATAGGGTTGGATTGCGCGATCGATGTTTTGGTCGATCGGATCAAACAGCGCACCGAACAAATGCTAGAACGCGGTTGGATTGCTGAAGTAGAATATTTGTGTAAAAAATACGGCTGCGACTTGCCTTTATTGAACACGCTGGGCTATCAGGAAATCAAACAATATTTGGCGGGCGACATTAAGCTTGAAGAAGCTAAAGAATTAACAATTTTGCACACCCGGCAATTTGCGAAGAGACAGGGAACTTGGTTTCGAGCTTATCCTGAAATTGAATGGTTTGATGTTAGCGCACCGGATTTGTTGGAGCGAGTTTGGCAGAGAGTGCAAGAATTTGTCAATTGATTTTAGATTTTAAATTTAAAAATTTGTGGAACAGGCATCTTGCCTGTTCATAAGAGATCTGCAAAATATCTGCGATATTTAAACACACAAAAACTTAATCTAACATGATGCTAACTTTGACTCGGCAAAATTTCTCTAATTCTTTGCCGAAACAAACGCACAGCCGCCCGCTGTCCGATAGTTCTGCTTTGTTCGATAAAACCCGGAATTTCTGGAACGGGTAAAAAGGGGAAAGCTAAACTGCGATCGCACATTTCATATTTCCCATCTACAAGTTGATAAACTTGCAGAGAGTGCCGCCGGTACCTCCAAAGTTCGGGAACACCAATAGCAGCATAAATTGTAAACTTATTCACAAAAGAATTCGTGTAATCTGACTCGATCGCTAAATCTGGCGGCAAATCTTCTGGGAGGCTGATATCTCTTTTACCTCTGACGCTGGCTTCATTTTGAATGTAGAAACAAGTATCAGGTTCGACAGCACGAGTTAAATCTTCCCGTTCGAGAGTCAGCGAACCAGCTTTCATCACTTCGATTTCTAGCTCGTCTGCTGTAGCTTCAATAAAGCTTTCTATCAGTCCTTTCGGAACTTCATGTTCTAGATGTGGCATTCTGATTTCTAATACTCCTCCATCGTAAGCAATTCTCCAAGCTCTATCGTCCCCAACATCCGCCAGCAATGCTTTAAAAGTTGACCAACTGACACCTTTTAAAATAACTCGGTTTTCTGGGGTAGTTTGCTGTTCGACGGGAGTTGATGTTGTTGTTACCATTTAACAATTCCTTGGTAGCTTCATCAATTTTTATTGTAGTCGAGCGACTGCAAATTTAAGGTAAAACTTACAAACATAGGGACACGGGAGTGCCGTGTCCTGTATTTCATTTTTTTGAAACGAACAAAAAATATTTTTTTAATTAACCGCAGAGAACGCAGAGGGCGCAGAGAAAGAGAAAAGAGAGAAATTAATAATTTGAGAAGCCGAAAAGCCTGTTCCTCAAATTACATCTCGCGTACTTAATTAACTGTACAAACTCGCGACATATTCGCCGTAACCGTTATAGGGCAAAGTCGGGCGAGTTTCCCACGACCAACTGTTACCGGGGCCGACTATTCGTTCGCTGGCCTGCGACCATCTGGGGTGCGGTTTGTCGGGTTCGACATTTGCTTCAAAAGCGTATTCGTTGGGGCCGATTGTATTCCAAAAAGTGGCGGGCTGTTGTTCGACAAATTCAATTTTGACGATCGACTTTGCGCCCTTAAAACCGTACTTCCAAGGAATCACTTGCCGCAGCGGCGCGCCATTTTGCTTAGGTAGTTTTCTGCCGTACAAACCTGTGGCAAAAAATGCTAAATCGTTGGCCATTTCTTCAATTCGCATTCCCTCGGTGTACGGCCAAGGATAAAATTGCGAAAATACATTAGCACCTTTGGTGATTTTGGGGTCGTAAAATGATGTGAAGCGAACGAATTTAGCATTGGATTGCGGTTCGACATCAGCCATCAGTAATTTCATGGGAAATCCGACCCAAGGAACTACCATTGACCACGCTTCTACGCAGCGAAATCGATAAACTCGCTCTTCGATGGGAAATTTTTTGGATAGGTCGTCAATATCGTAAATGCGGGGATTTTTTACTAAACCGGCTACTTCTACTTTCCAGTTTTCTGTTGGCAAAGCTTGAGCGGCTTGCCAAATAGATTTTGTGCCGCCGTATTCGTAAAAATTATTGTATTTTGTAGCTAAAGCTTCGTCGGTAATCGCCCGATCGACTTTCGCAAATGCCCGATTGCGGATTAAGCCGGAATATGCTACAGTTGCGGTTTTATCCAAAGCTTCGTTTGATGCACCATTGCTCTTACAGCCCGCAAGTGGGAGGAGTGAAGCACTCACGCCAGCGCCAATTAAATTTGTCATGAAGCGGCGGCGGTTGATAAAAGCTGTTTCTGGGGTAATTTGTGGGTTGAGAATTTCCCAAGATTTGGGTACGCGAATTAACGGCATAAGTAATAGTTAAAAGTTAGTAGTTAGTTTGGCAAAACTTGGCTAAGTTTTCAATCAGTAAACCTATTTTAGATTGTGGATTTTAGATTTTAGATTGACTAGAGAGAACAGACGATCGCGGATTTTAGGCGATGCCTCGCGATTGCTTTACTTTGGTTCGATCGCAATTACAGTATTCGCAATGACAGTATAACGTAATTCGGTAACAGCGAATCCCGCCGAACAATCGAACGATCGCCCGCGCGATCGACCTATTAAACATCCCTCGCAGGAAAGTCAGCAATAATTTACGCGCGATCGACCGCAGGAATTGTGGCGAAAATCTGGGAAACAATTATGATCAAGCAAAGATTCCAATTATTTAATTTGTCCACAGGAAGCGGCACGCACCGCCCCGCTTTCCTCCCCCACCAACTTTGTAAGTCGGACGGGGGTCTCCAGCGGAAAGACAAATGAGTTACTGCACCAATCCCCATTGCCAGAATCCCCAAAATCTCGATCGCGCGACAGTCTGCAAAAGTTGCGAGTCGAACTTGCTGCTAAAAGGTCGCTACCGAGTCTTTCACACCCTCGGTCAAAGTCTCACTTGCCGCACCTTCTTAGCAGTCGATGAAGACCAACCTTCGCAACCCCGCTGCGTCATTCAACAGTTCTGCGGACCGACAGCAGCCGCAGACGGTCAAAACCAGCAAAACCGGACATTTCGCGGGTCGGCCTCAGTTCTAGACGAGTTGGGGAAACATCCGCAAATACCGCAACTGCTGGCATCTTTTGAAGTCGAAGGCTGCCAGTATTTAGTGCAAGAATACATCGAAGGCCGCAATTTGGCCGATCGGCTTTCAGAAAAAGGTGTTGTTAAAGAAATTCACATTTGGTATCTGCTGAGCGAATTGTTGCCAGTCCTGCAATTTGTTCACGAAAATCAACTGATTCACCGAGATATCAAACCGTCCAATATTATTCACCGCAAAACTCCCCAAGCATCCCCAGCAATGGCCGGGAAAGAGGATCTGCATCCCCTGTCCCAGGAAAGTGGTCGAGGGCTAGTTTTAGTCGATTTCGGCGCGGCAATTCCGGCAAACAGCGGGCCGCTCAAAACAGAAGCGGTGACGGGTTCGGCCGAATACGCGGCCCCAGAACAAATTAAAGGTCAAGCGATTAAGAGCAGCGACATATACAGTTTGGGCGTCACTTGCATTCACTTGTTAACGGGAATGTCGCCCTTTGATTTGTTTGACATCAAAGCCGACAGTTGGGCATGGAGGCATTATTTGAAAGTACCAGTTTCGGCGCGACTCGGCCGCATTCTGGATAAAATGGTGCAGCGAGAACCATCAAAACGCTATCGATCGACCGAGGCAATTCTCACAGACATGAAATACGGCCCGGCACCGGTAGACGTGATTCTCAGCAAACCCAAGTGGACTTTGGCTTTGTGGGGAGGAGCGGCGGTTGCCCTGCTGTCGGCAGTGCTGGGTTCTGGCTTGCAATCTCCTGCACCGCAGGCTTTCACTTCTGGCGAGCCCGCTTCTAGCATTCCCGAAATTCGGTTCAATCCGCCCCCGATGCAGGATTTCAAAGCTGACGCATCGCAAAAAGGGCCCGCAGTGCGCACTCTGGCGGATCAAGAGAAAAACCCGGTTTGGGCGATCGCAGTCACTCCCAACGGCCGCGTCATAGTCAGCGGGAATAACGACGGCACAATTCACCTGTTGCACAAGCGTCACGGCAAGCTGCTCAAGGTTTTAGCAGGACATTTGGGGCCCGTGTGGTCGGTGGCCGTCAGTCCCGACGGCAGGACGATCGCCAGCGGCAGCGCTGACGGTACGATTAAATTGTGGAATCTGTATTCTGGCAAGTTAATTCGGACTTGGGACGGACACACAGACGGCGTGTTCTCGGTGGTTTTCAGTCCCGACGGCCAAGCCCTCGCCAGTGTCGGTAAGGACAAAACTTTGAAGCTGTGGCAAGTGGAAGGCGGGGCCGAGTTGGAAACTCTCAAAGGGATTCCTGACGCCGTGCATTCGGTGGCTTTCAGTCCCTATAAAGACACTCTCTTTACTGGCAACGGCGACGGTACTATCAAGATGTGGAATTGGAAGACTGGGGAATTCCAAGCGACTCTCACGGGTCATGTCGATGCTGTTTCGGCTCTTACTGTCAGCCCTGACGGTAAAATTTTGGGCAGCGGCGGTTGGGACAATACAGTGAGGATTTGGGATATCACCACGGAACACGGGCCGCAGCCCTCGGGCGAGGTGACTTTTAGGGGTCATGCCGATCGAATTCAGTCTCTAGCTTTCAGTCCCGACGGCGAGACGCTAGCCAGCGCCGATTTGAGCGGGACTATCAAGCTGTGGGCGATGGATGGCGGGGAACCCGGTACGCTGAAGGGTCATTCTACTTGGGTGGAATTGGCTTTTAATCCTCAAGACAAGACTCTGATCAGCGGCAGTTTTGACGACACGATTAAGGTGTGGCGGCTGTCTCCTTGATTTGGGCGATCGCCCGCGCTATAAAATTATAAGAATCCCCAACCAAAATCAAAGATTCTGGTTGGGGATTCTTATAATCGGCGATTGAAATCGCTGCTATAGCAGTCCTAAATCAGTCGCAAAATCGATCGAGATCAGAATCCTTGTAGTGCGAGCATCTTGCTCGCGTACTATTTTTCAAATCATTTAGGATTGCTATATAAAAACTTTTATCCGCTCCAAGCTGACTAAAGTATATATTTAGGCAATTCCGCCGTTAACGCGGATATTTTGTCCGGTAATCCACCGGGCTTGTTCGCTGCACAAAAATGCCGTCACATCGGCAATATCTTCAACTTTTCCAAGTCTTCCCAAAGCAGTCATTTGTGTAAATCTTTGGATTTGTTCGGCGGTTTTGCCGACATTGAAAAGTTCTGTATCCGTTGGACCCGGAGAAATCACATTAACTGTAATTTGGCGATCGCCCAATTCCTTGGCCAGCGATCGAGTTAGCTGTTCTACCGCGCCTTTTGTCGCCACGTAAGCCCCGTAAGTTGGCAGTAGCATCGCCGTTGTCGAACTGGAAAAATTGACAATTCTTCCTCCCTCTGCCATGCGTTTAGCAGCTTCTTGACAAGCAAAAAACGTGCCTTTGACGTTAATTGCAAAAAGATTATCAAACTCTACTTCGGTAACTTCCGCTACAGTTTTGGAAAGATTTACTCCCGCATTGTTGACTAAAATATCGATTTGTGAATAGGTTTCCTGAGTGCGATCGAACAAATCGCGAATTTCTGCGGTTTTGCTGACATCGGCTTGCACGGCCAATGCTTTGCCGCCTGCTGCTTCAATCGTTGACACAACATCTTTAGCCTGTTCAGCACATCTGGCGTAGTTGATGACAACGGATGCGCCTTCTTGGGATAATCGCAGGGCGATCGCGCGTCCTATTCCCCGCGATGCACCGGTCACAATTGCTACTTTTCCTGTTAGTGATGTCATGGAATTTTAGATATTAGATTTGAAACTTTAGATTGCTCTTACCGATTTTACACTATCTATAGTAGTGTAGTAAGGTGTTCTTCGGCGCACCTACAAATAAAGTTTCTGGGTAAGTCCTGTTTATGCTAAAGTGATATCGCCTGTCCAACTAAAATCTATGACCGTAAATTCCGAGTTAGTATCGCAGCATTTAGAAGCGGGCGATCGACTCAAACAATCTGGTAATTTTGATGAGGCGATCGCACTTAACAAGATTGCCGAAATTTATTATGCTCAACAAAAATTTGCTGAGGCGATCGCCTCCTGTTACCAAGCACTTTGCCACCAACCAGATTTCGCCGCCGCCTACAAAACCCTAGGCAATATCCTGCAAGCCCAAGGCAAAACAGACGCGGCGATACGCGCTTACTCAAAGGCGATCGAATTCAACCCTAATTTTGTCGAAGCATATGTTAATTTGGGCAGTATGTTTTACAAACAAGTCCTGCTCGATGATGCCATAATGTACTATCAAAAAGCTATTGCTATTCAACCGAATTTAGGCGCCGCTTATTGGAATTTAGGCAAAGTTTTGGAACAGCAAGGGCGAACGAATGAAGGTTTATTTTATCAAAAAAAAGCTCTTGATTTACAGCCGGAGTTAGAAGCAATTCAGTAAAAAACAACACTTACTGAAGAGGAATGTTATAGTCAGAATAATTCAATCATTAACGATGCAAGCTGGATCGAAATGGAAATTAACCAGAATCCGCTCGAATTGCTAACGGCTAAAGTACAAGAAACTGTTGTCGATACCCAAAAATTAGCCAACGAAATTGCTGCAAAAGTGGAGGAAAGTGCAACTGTAGTAACGGCGTGGGTACAATCAGCGCCAAGTTCAATTGTGAGTGCTGGCGCGATCGCCACTCAAGAAGCTTTTAAAATAGCACATAACATCCGTTTTGAGAACCTGCCAACTAATCTGCAATTCAAATTTGCTAGGGCTGGGGTGCGTGACGGCATCCGAAACGTTCAAGAAGCAGCAAAAGTATTTGAATCCATACCCGCCCAAATTCGTTCCCAAGGGCCGGAAGCAATTCGCAACTTCTGTCAAGATAAAGATTGGAGTCACATCCAAGCACACGTCAATGGAGGCGGAAGCGAAGCTGCTAACGGGATTTTTGAATATTTTCGGGTGAATCGCGCCCGCGGCGGTGCAGACATGACTGCCGCAGAATTAGCAGTCGCTAAGCAAGTTTTAGCGGATGCAGCGTTTAAAGCAGCAGTTGCCGAAATTGTTGGGGCTGCAATGAAAGGGGCGATCGCAGCAGCAGTAATTGAGTTAGTATTTTCGATCTTAGAAAACTCGCTATTGTGCGTTGAAGGCAAAATTACCCAATCAGAATTAGTCGAACAAGTCGCCACTGCCACCGCCAAAGCTGGCATTGCTGGCGGTGTTATTACTGGCATTCTGTTAACACTGTGCATGATATTTCCTCCCATTGCCGCGGTTTTAGGTGCCGCAGCGATGCCCTTGGCGGTTGCAGGTATTGGTTTTA
Organism: Microcoleus pseudofavosus SVA1_A4; assembly: GCF_036700565.1. Taxonomy (NCBI): domain Bacteria; kingdom Bacillati; phylum Cyanobacteriota; class Cyanophyceae; order Oscillatoriales; family Microcoleaceae; genus Microcoleus; species Microcoleus pseudofavosus. The sequence continues at coordinate 77,833 of NZ_JAUBPE010000021.1, read as the reverse complement.
TGGGAATTCGCGCCTGGGAAATATTTTGTCACGGCGATCGACTATTTGGTATTACTCAACAAACACAAAAATTTCTGGGGATGACTGAACAGTTGACAGTTGACTGTTGACTGTTGACTGTTATGATACCCGAATCAAACCGTTTATGAAGCGCTGATTTAAGACTCTATTCATTAGGTTATTTATGTCCGCGCTTTTGGGTGGCGGTTGCTTGTAGCAACATTTTCAGATGATTGGGAAATATAAATAGTATGGATTCAGTAGAAAAAACTCAAGATCAGCAGCATCCGCAATACAAGCGCGATCGAGCCAGTGTCGATACTTTATTAGCAGGAGAAGCAACCGAATACAATTTATCGGAATTAGCAAGATTGATAATTCGCTACCGAGGCTTTCCCGGCGCTAGAGATATTCAATCAGACTTAAAAAAAGTCCTGCAACAATGGAATTATACGGAAGAAAGTCTTTACGAACAAACCCGTAAAATTCACGCCAAAGGTGAAGTTTACAGGAAACAAAAAAGCGATCAAGAAGATTGGCTTTAATCTCAAATCTGCAATATCAAATTCCGGTTGAATCGAAATTAATATTACCCGAAATCAGGACACGGCAGTGCCGTTTCCCTACAATAAATCGCGGTAGGGAAACGGCACTGCCGTGTCCTCTATATGATTCCGGCGCAGCCGGAATTGATATGAACTAGCGATCGAAATTAATGAGTAATTTTAGGCCTCGGAGCAGGTGCACCTCGCAGCATTCCTTCTGTACTGAGGTCTTCATCAATTTCTTCCCAGCGAATGCCATAGCCTCCTCCGCATACTTCCCATTTTTCCCTTTGATCGGGCGTTGCATGAAACAATCTTGGATACCAAATTAAAGGCACGGTAATGATTCGTCCATCCATCAAATCAACACTAATGGTTTCTTCTGTAAAATGAATGTGCTTAACTCTCTCGTCCGCTCGAATCGCCAAAATACCCATACCAAGCCTCCAATAGCGTTTGTTTATTTTCTTGTAAATGATATAGAGGACACGGCAGTGCCGTGTCCCTACCGCGATTAATTGTAGGGAAACGGCACTGCCGTGTCCTGATTTCCGGTAACTATTTTCAAACCATCTCTGGTGAAACTTGCATTGCCGGCTGCGGCTGGAACTGGAACAGCGAATAAACCACATTGCGGCGGATATCCGTCATCATGTCCAAAAACAGCTCGTAACCTTCAGTTTTGTACTCGATTAACGGGTCTTTTTGTCCGTAACCGCGCAGCCCTACAGACTCGCGCAAAGCATCCATTTGCTGCAAGTGTTCCCGCCACAAAGTATCAATTTGTTGCAAAATAAAGAACCGCTCAGCATCGCGCATCAATTCAGATCGGATGGCATTAACTTCGGCTTCCTTCATATCGTAAGCATTGCGGACTTGTTCGTGTAAGAAAGTTTTAGTTTCCTCAACTGACAAATCTTCTAATTGATCCGGAGTCATGTCAGCCAACAGATAAACAAATTCCTTCACCTTGCTCACAAGTTTGTCGAGTTCCCATTCTTCCGAAGGTAAATCGGGATTGATGTATGCTCCCACGATGTCGTCCATCGTCTGTTCGGCATACTTAATTACCTGTTCCTTGGAGTCCAAACCTTCCAATACTCGGCGGCGTTCCGCATAGATTGCTCGACGCTGATTGTTCATCACTTCATCGTATTCAAATACCTGCTTGCGGATATCGTAATAGTAGGTTTCGACTTTTTTCTGAGCGCCTTCGAGGGAACGAGTCAGCATTCCAGACTCGATCGGCATATCTTCCTCAACACCGAAAGCCTTCATCAAACTGGCAACCCGTTCGCCGCCAAAAATCCTGAGCAAATTGTCTTCCAAACTCAAGAAAAACCGCGTAGAACCAGGGTCTCCTTGGCGTCCAGCCCGGCCGCGCAACTGATTGTCGATCCGGCGCGATTCGTGGCGTTCGGTACCGATGACGTGCAAGCCTCCCAACTGCACGACTTCATCGTGTTCGGTGCTGGTAAAAGCATCGTATTCCTTGCGGGTTAAATTGTAAGCTTCCCGCAATTTTTGAATTACCGGGTCTTTGGTCGGTGCTTTTTCCGAAGCTATAGCCACGATATCATCGGCTTGCAATTCCGAGAGCGATCGCTCGCCGTACTCCTTCACCGCCAATTCCACGGCGGCTTTGAGCAGTTGCTCGGCATTTTTCGATAGCTGCGTCGGGAAAATCTGCGCCGAAGCTTTCCAAGACTTGACCTTTTTCCCAGTCGGAGCAAAACCTTGAGGTGCGGGGCGGCCGCCAATACCGGGTACTTGCACCAGCGAAAACCCGTCTTCATCCTCGGGCCGCACGATCCGGGGCATAAGATACTCGCGCAACTTCAGGCGGCCCATGTACTCAGAATTACCGCCCAAAATAATATCCGTACCGCGTCCGGCCATGTTCGTGGCGATCGTCACAGCACCCTTGCGTCCGGCTTGAGCGATAATTTCCGACTCCCGCTCCACATTTTCCGGTTTAGCATTGAGCAAATTGTGAGGAATTTTGCGTTCCAGCAGCAGCCGCGACAGCAACTCGGATTTTTCCACGCTCGTAGTGCCCACCAGCACCGGCCGACCGATTTCGTGCATTTCCGCGCAGTCTTGGGCGATCGCATTCCACTTACCGGCCTCTGCCTTGTAAACCATATCCGAAAGGTCAGTGCGGCTCGTAATCCGGTTAGTGGGAATCAGCGTCACTTCCAGACTGTAAATCTTCTCAAACTCCGTCTCCTCAGTCTTCGCCGTCCCAGTCATCCCCGACAGCTTCGGATAAAGCAAAAAGAAATTCTGATAAGTAATAGTCGCCAGCGTCTGAGTTTCCGGCTGAATTTCCGCGTGTTCCTTGGCTTCGATCGCCTGGTGCAAACCGTCGCTCCAGCGCCTTCCGGGCATCACCCGGCCCGTAAACTCATCGACAATCACGACTTCGCGATCGGGAGTGACGATGTAGTTAATATCCTTAATAAACAATTCCTTCGCCTTAATCGCATTAAAAATGTAATGCGCCCAAGGGTCAGCCGGATCGTACAAATCAGTAACGCCCAACAAATTCTCAGCTTCACCAAACCCTTCATCGGTCAACAGCACGTTCCGAGCCTTTTCGTCAACCTCGTAATGTTCTTCATTTTCCTTTCTCAGAGCAGCAGCTACCTCAGCCGCCCGCATATACTTCTCGCTGGGGCGTTCCACCTGGCCCGAAATAATCAGAGGCGTCCGCGCTTCATCGATCAGCACCGAGTCAACCTCGTCAATCACGCAGAAATTAAAAGGACGCTGCACTACATCTTCCATGACAGTAGCCATGTTGTCGCGCAAATAGTCAAAGCCGACTTCGCTGTTAGTCGCGTAGGTAATATCGCAGTTATAATTTTTCTTTCGTTCCACCTGATCCATGCCCTGCTGAATCAGTCCCACAGTCAGTCCCAGGAAGCGGTGTACCTGTCCCATCCATTCCGCGTCCCGCCTTGCGAGATAATCGTTGACGGTGATGATGTGTACGCCTTTACCGTTGAGGGCGTTGAGGTATGCCGGCAGCGTCGCCACGAGAGTTTTGCCCTCACCGGTTTTCATTTCGGCAATTTGGCCTTTGTGCAGAATGATGCCGCCGAGGAGTTGGACATCAAAGTGGCGCAGTCCCAAAACCCGCTGTCCCGCTTCCCGCACCACTGCAAAAGCTTCCGGCAAGATTTCGTCTAGGATCTCTTTCTCCTCGTTGAGAGATTTAGCTTTTGCCAGACGTTCTTGAAACTCCGCCGTTTTCCCTCTGAGGCCGTCGTCTGAGAGTGCGCGGAAGTCTTCTTCCAAGATATTGATATCAGCTACCCAAGGCTGAAATTTTCTAAGTTTGCGTGCGTTGGGATCGCCTAGCAGATTTTTAAACATGGCAGGAGAGGCAGATTTTTAATAATTTAGCTATTAGCTTTCGGGGTTACGGGCTGTAGTGTTAGCCACAACATATACCCTCCCCGATTGTAGCAATCATTGGGTCTGCTAAGCAGTCGAAGGTGTCTTTGGGGGCGATCGACCGATTGGGGATTGGGGATTTGGGATTTTCGATTGAAGAATTGATATCAATTCCGGTTGCACTCCTTATGATATGGAGGAGACGGCAGTGCCGTGTCCCTACCGAAAATAATATTGTAGGGACACGGCACTGCCGTCTCCTAATTTCGGCCACTAATAATTAATTCCGATGCTACCGGATTTGATATGACTGACGCATGGGGCCAGAAACCGGGTTTTTTACGACAAGACGCGTTGCAACCAGCAGATTTGATGAAAAACCAGGTTTCTTGAGTCGGAGTGCGTAATTTCTGGATCAATTTCCCTGACTTGCCACCAAATCCCACTAGATATCAATACCTGAACCGACGTATGCTGTATCTTGAGGGCGATCGATCCATTGCACGACGACAGCAGGCAAAACCTCACTAGATTTTAGACCCAACCTACCCAAGGCTTCTACTGCCTTACGACGCACCCACTTATCCTCATCTTCGAGAGTTAGCAGCAAGACATGGTAATTTTAAATATTTGTGTTTAAGTTGGTGAACATGATTATGTTTATGTCCACCTACATTGATAATCTCAACTATCTCTAAATTTAGGACACACTTCAAACGCTAATTGCGATCCATAAAAACAAACATCAAACTCAGTAAAAAAATTAGTCCGCCCTAAAATAATCGGAATATTATTCACCCTAGTCCAGGCAAAAGCTAACTGAACTGGCTCAAAGTCCCCTACTTTTGCCAAGACTAATAACCCTTTCGTTTCAGCACTCGCTAAATTCCCCGCTAAAGTAACAGAAAATCTTTGCTCTTCCCAGATTGCCCCTAACTGCACCCCAACATTATAGGGCAAAACATTTACACTAGAGCCTGTATCCAGTAAACCCATAACCTCAACAGAACGATTTTGATAAGTTAGTGTTAAAGGCAGATACGGAACATCAGCTAAAACACCCATTCCATCTCGTTTAGGTTGAAAAGGATATCGCCTACTATTAAACATTTTGAGTTTGTTTATGCTCTATTTCTAGTAACTGCGTCAATTGCTCTGCTGCACTATTAGAAGTATGCACTGAATATATAATTTCAGCAGATTCATTACCCATTAAAATTCCTTCTTCTTTCGCCAATTCTGCTATTAAAAACAGCATCATTTGAAACTTTTCAGCACGAGACAATTGCCGAACTTGGGCTAACAATTCAAGATTTGACATAAAACGGCATAGAATGAGTTTTTACATTTTACCATGACCTTGAGATTTCCACCACTCCAACACAGCACAGCCAATGCGTAAGTTTTGAACGGGCCGAAGAGCCCGCCCCGATCGCCCTTATTGAAAAAGCTGTCACATCTCACGCCAGATAAACCCTAGTTTTAAACAGGCCTGGGCACTTCGTAAGTCAAAAAGTCATAGGCCATTTTCGTATTGGGAAAAATTGCCTGCGCTTCCTTGAGCAAATCATCCAGGACGATCGCATTCCCCGGAGCGTAACGCGGGCTAAAATGGGTCATAATTAGCTGTTTAGCCCCAGCAATCAAAGCAACTTGAGCCGCCATTGTCGAAGTTGAATGCAGGCGATCGAAGGCCATTTGAGCATCTTGATGAGCAAAAGTCGCTTCGTGCACCAACAAATCAGCATCCTTCGCCAATTCCACCGCCCCGTCACAAAAAACCGTGTCAGTACAATACACAAACTTGCGCCCGATTTGATCCGGGCCGCAAAAATCAGTACCTTTAAACTGTCGCCCGTCCGATAACTTTACGGTCTTTCCTTGCTTTAATTGACCGTAAAGCGGCCCCGAAGGGATACCCGCAGCCTTGGCTTTTTCTACATCAAAATGTCCCGGACGGTCTTTCTCAGTTACTCGATAACCAAAAGCAGTAACTCGGTGCTTCAAAGGGCCGCAGCTAACAATATATTCGTCATCTTCATAGATGACTCCCTCGTGAATTTTGTGTACCTTAACCGGATAAGAAAAATGAGTTTGAGAATAGCGAACGCCAGCTTGCAAATATTCTTCAAGTCCCGGAGGCCCGTAAAGATCGATGCGCTTGACATTCCCCGCCAAACCGCAGCTAGCCAGCAAACCCATTAAGCCGAAAATGTGGTCGCCGTGCAGGTGAGTGATGAAAATGCGGCTCAGTTGGCTGACTTTTAGGTCGCTGCGGAGAAACTGGTGCTGAGTTCCTTCGCCGCAGTCAAACAGCCAGAGTTCCGCTCGCTGGGGCAACCGGAGGGCGATGCTGGAAACGTTGCGCGATCGCGTGGGGACACCGGAACTAGTTCCGAGAAATGTAATCTGCAAGAGTCAAATCACCTCAATTAAGTCTTAAAAAATATGTTACATATATCCAGAGTGCGGTCAATCCGACATAAAGGAAATAGTCGCAGGCAGGAACCGGGATAAATCGTTGTTCCTGCGAACATCTAGTCGCTAAAATCGTTTTTGACAAGCGCACAGAGCGATCGACCCAATTCTAACGTTTTATTTCTTCCGTTCCCCTTTCTTTTTCCCCTCCCTTCCCTTCCCCTTAAAAATTCTCAAACTCGTACAGCACAGGAGGAAAATTTTCAAATGCAGCCAGGAGTATTCTTTGTTTCCGTTCTTTCGACATTAAAAAAACGCTACTTTTGGATTTCGCTGTTGTTTTGGCTGGTAATGGTAGCCCCAGCACAGGCCGCGCTGATCTTGCGAGTTGCGGTACAAGACGGGGCAAGTCAGGTAAAAGTCGGCAGTTCTACTAAGGCTGCAATCCGCGACGGCAGCGGGCGCAATTTGGGCGAACTGCCCGCAAACAGTTCTCAGTCGGCTCAATTTCGATCGGGAACAGTGGCGCTCGGTCGCTGGGCCGCCAACCAAGTTTGGATCGAGCCGACGGGGAACGGTTATGTTTGGATTGGCGATCGTTGGTATCGGGGACGCACGCTTCTAGTTCCCCAAAAAGGAGGCTTGACTGCCGTCAACTACGTCGATATCGAACAATATCTCTACAGCGTTCTCGGCGCCGAAATGAGTAGCAATTGGCCTATTGAGGCATTGAAAGCCCAAGCAGTCGCCGCCCGTTCCTACGCTATCCACCAGCGCCTCAAAAGCGAAACCGAGCTTTACGACGTGGACAATACTCAGTCTTCGCAGGTTTACAAAGGACTGCAAACAGAATCTTCTGGCACTTATTTGGCAGTCGATGCAACCGCCGGTCAAGTTCTGGCTTACAACGGTCAGATTATTTTAGCCGTTTTCCACTCTGCGTCTGGGGGACATACTGAAAATGTCGAGGATGTTTGGACGGAACCCCTGCCTTACCTGCGCGGTGTTCCTGACTTCGACCAAGGGGCGCCGGTTTACCAGTGGAAAGAAAATTTTTCCCGGGCTCAAATCAGCAGCAAAATTTCTGGGGTCGGAAATGTGATCTCGATGAAGCCTGAACGCACTACCCGTTATGGAAGTGTCCTTAGTATGAAAGTAGTCGGAGATGGCGGTTCTAGGGTCATGAGCGGCGCCGATTTGCGTCGGGTTCTAAATTTGAGGAGTACCCGCTTTACTGTGATTCCTCAGTACGGCGGGATTTTTAGTGGGAGAAATAGCGGGCGGCCTCCTACGGGTTTTCAAGTTGCTGGCAAAGGTTTCGGTCACGCTGTGGGAATGAGTCAGTGGGGGGCATACAATTTGGCAAGGCAGGGATACGGCTACCAGCAGATTTTGTTGCACTATTACCGGGGCACTACTTTGGCTAGGATTGCTGTTCAGTAATTGGTAATTGGTAATTGGCTCGAAAAGTATTGGGCATTGGGCATTGGTAATAAATAACAAATAACCAATAAGAACTAACCAATAACCAACAGCCAACAGCCAACTGTCAACTGTCAACCGCCAACTGACTAATGACTACTAACTACATTAAGGATGGCTATGCAAAAGTGGGATTATTTATTTGTGGATGCGAATATGTATCCTTTTGGAAATAAGCTGATTAGTTTATATGTAAATGGTGAAGAACAGCGAGATTGGAAACAAGGCTCGCTGCATCTATTTGTCAATCAGTTGGGGGAGGAGGGGTGGGAACTTGTGGCTCTGCGCCACGACTCGAAGTACGACCAAAATTGTTTGATTTTTAAACGCCCTAAGATTGTTAAAAAAACTAGGAATACGAAAGAGTCTCAGGTGCCTAAAATTTAAATTTCATATCATGTTCGAGCGCTCGAATTCAATTAAACTGGCAATCAAACTTGTTTGTAGTGAGGACTGAAGTCCTCGAAATTTTATGAGGACTTCAGTCCTCACTACAAAGTTGATTGGATTTTAGATTTTGGCTCAAAACCGCTCATTCTTGAATCTAAAATATAAAATCTAAGATCGATCGATCCGCTTTTGCCATTCGGCATCTATTTTTGCTGACTGTTCTAGTTCTTGTTGGGTTAATTCGGTTTCTGTTGTATAAGCTAAGTCTTCTCCAGTCAGAACGTTTTCTGCTGCAAATTCCTGGGCGTATGCCAATTTTTGCTGCAAGTTAGTATCGGGTTCGTTTAATAACATGGCTCGCTGCTGCCGCTCTTGATTGCGGGCTTCTATCCTGCTATTTTTCCACTGAATCCAGAAGTAGCGAATTAAAGGAATTGCGAGAAATCCGACGCCGTAAATCAGGAGCATGGGATAAATAGCGCTGACGAAACCGATAAATCCACCTGCGATCGCACTTTTAGCTAATAAATTTCCTAAAACTAATGCACCAACCAGATTGAGGGATCCTAACCCTGCTGCGAGCATGACTTGGCCGGAGCTGGCGTTGCTGAAACGCCACAGCATTTCTCGCAAATAAGCTGCTACTGGTTCAGAATTTCTCTCGGTGGCTGTTGTTTGCAATTGCGGGAAGTGGTAGACTATTTGCCCTTCGGGACTGACTTCGGGTCTGCCGTCAAAACGGGCGAGGGCTGGTAACATATATTCTTCGTATTCTCGGCTGTATCCTTGTCCGAGATTGTCGAGATATGGGGCAATTTGTTCGGCGGCGACGGCACCTCGGTTGTTGCGAATCGCGGCGGCAATATCGCTCCACTTGCGCTCTTCTAAATTGTAATTCGGATTGCCGTCTCCAAATATAAAAGAGAAAACTGCTTCCAGAAAACTCATCTGGGTTTTTTTGCCAGTTAAGCGCGATTGCTGCTGGTAGTAAGGTTCGTCATGGTTCCAGTAAAATATCCAGGGTAACTCGTTCCAGAAGTAGGGAAAAAAGAAAAAGCCGCCGCCTCTGTCATCGCTACCTCCTCCTCCTCCCCCGTTATTGTCGCTGCTGTTGCTGGAGAGTAAAAGCGTGATAGCAACAAAAATTAAGAGGATGGAAGCTATCAGCACTATGCCAAAAGATATCCGAATCAGGTAAAATAGAATGCGCCAGATTTTTTGCCACCATTCCTGCAACTGCAAGCGCAAGAATTTGTTTCGCAAAATATCTCGAAAGTTTTTGGGAAATAGGTAGGCAATGTCGCCGGATTCTGCTACTTGCAGGTTGCCGCCTGCTTCTGAGGCGAGGGTTAACAGTTCTCGTTGGGCAAAATTGACATCTAATCCAGCTTTTGCCGCCACGTCTCCAACCGTAACGCGGTAGCCAAGTTGTTCGACGGCTTGCATAATGCTGGGATTCGGAGCCATAGGTTTCTCTCTGTGAAAATTACCTGGTTATTTTTATTATATATTGCGGGAATTCGATCCCGTTTTGACGCCCTGGTTTCGGATTTTTTTTGATGCTGCCCTTGACTTGGGAGCAAAATATTGCTAGTGTTTGGCCGATTAACTTTTAAGTGTTGGCTGAACCCGCATAACTTAATAAAACTTTGTGATTCTTTTTCTCCTCGGCAGGGTATTTGGCTGTTGACTCCTCGGGGCAACGGCGGGGGGGTTGTGGGTAGAGTTAGTAGGGTACGGTGCGATCGCCCGTTGGCGAAGCTTGCAGCTATTGGAGCGCTCACACACCCTACTGCAGAAATTTTCCCTTCTGGGGGGGTTTTGGTAAGTTTGGTGTAGAGTGCTAGAGATAGGTTAAAGAAATCTGGTTTTTTTGCAAGTCTTGCAAGAGTTCTATAAAATAGATAGAACTTGCGCGAGTGTTAGATCCAAGGGCGTATTTTAAGGTTCGCATTTGCGATCGACTAGACTTTGAGAGCGCCCTCAACACAACTGCTAACTAAAACAGTTGCGCAATTATTAATAGGAAAACTTTACAGGCTAATGTTTCCGATTAGCCGCTAACCAAAGAATCGCATATGCCCAGAACTCAACGCAACGATAACTTTATTGACAAAAGTTTCACGGTAATGGCAGATATCATCCTGAAGATTATGCCGGCGAAAAAGCAGGCGAAGGAAGCTTTTGCTTATTACCGGGATGGTATGTCAGCTCAAGCAGATGGCGAGTATGCTGAAGCGCTGGACAATTATCATGAAGCGCTGAAGCTTGAGGAAGATCCTTACGATCGCAGTTATGTCTTGTACAATATGGGCCTGATCCATACTAGCAACGGCGAACACGATAAAGCTTTGGAGTATTACGACGAGGCCCTAGAGCTCAATCCGAGAATGCCGCAAGCGCTGAATAATATTGCTGTGATTTACCACTATCAAGGGGAAAAGGAAAAGGAAGCTGGCAATTTTGAACGGGCGGAAGGGCTGTTTGATAAAGCTGCCGATTATTGGAAGGAGGCTATTCGCTTGGCCCCGAACAATTACATTGAGGTGCAAAATTGGCTGAAGACGACAGGGCGATCGCAGATTGATGTGTATTTTTAACTATGATGGGGAATGGGGAATGGGGCATAGGACATAGGGCATAGGGCATGGGGAATGGGTAATCGGTAATAGTTAGTAGTTAGTAGTTTTTCTAATAAAAAATAACCAATTCCCAATTCCCAATTCCCAATTCCCAATTCCCAATTCCCAATTCCCAATTCCAATTCCCAATTCCCAATTCCCAATTCCCAATTACAGATTTTTATGATTGACAGAGAAGAAGTTCGGAAAGTAGCAAATTTAGCGAGATTGGAATTAACGCCTGAAGAAGAAGAGCAGTTTACCGGTCAACTGAACGGTATTTTGGATTATTTTGAGCAGTTGAGCGAACTGGATACGAGTAAGGTGCAGCCGACAACGCGGGCGATCGATGTTAGCAATGTAATGCGATCGGACGATTTGCAACCTTTTGCTAACGGAGAAAGTATTTTGGAGGGAGCTCCCGATCGCGATGGGGAGTTTTTTAAAGTTCCTAAGATTATGTAGCTTTATAGTGATAAATCTGTAATGTTCATTCTTGGGGTGACACTCAGTCATGTACGTATTAATTGGTGGAGCAGGAATGATGGGGCTGAGTTTAGCCCAGCAGTTATTAAAACTCGGTCATACGGTTGCAATCATTGATGTTGACCCGCTTGCCTGTCGCTTTGCTCGTGAAAAAATCGGAGTGATGGCATTTGAAGGCAGTGCAGTTAGCACAACGGTTCTTCAGGAAGCCGGAATTAAACAAGCAAGCGCAGTCATTGCATCACTGAGGGATGATGCACTGAATTTAGCGCTGATCACCCTATCCAGGAGCTATGGCATTTCCCATATTGTGGTGCGAATGCGCGATCGCGAATTCCTGGAAGCCTATCGGCTTGCCGGAGCCAGTCACATCATCAGCACGATTGATTTGGCAGTTGCATCAATGGCGAATGCGATTGAATATCCCCAAATCGAATCGATGATGCACTTTGAACACGGGCAAGTCGAGGTGCTAAAGCTGCCAGTTCCAGGCGATTGCAAGGTGGCAGGTCGCACCGTTGCTCAAATTGCTCAAGACCATCGTTTTCCAACAAGTTCGCTGATTATTGGTTATCAATGCCATGCCTGCGCCAATCTGGAGATTCCGAACGGCAATACTGTTCTTGAAGCAGGCTCTACCATCTTGGTCGTCACCCGTCCAGAGCTAGTTCACCAAATGATTGATTACCTCGGCATTCGCGCTAGTCATCTGCCAACGTTAGAAGTTTCTCATCCAAATCTTTGATGTAAGGATGAACCAGATCCTCTGGAACAATTCGCTTGCGGAGCGCATCGCTAACGGCTCCTTTTTCTGCTAGGAGCAATCGCCGTCGAATCGTATCTAGCCCGCTGCGATCGCCCTCTATTTGACCGGCCCGATGTTTATTGTAGAGATCGCGCAGCACTCGCTCAGAGTGTGCTACTCGTGCTTGATACGATGCCCATAACTCTTCGTCAACTGCCTTCGGCAACACGCCAGATTTCAGCAAACTATCTAGCTCATCTTGAGCCGCTTTGGAAGCGATCAACTGAATCTGTAACTGCCCAGCTTCCTGCATTACATCAGAAACACGGCTAATTTTTAGTCGTTTTACTATCCACGGTAAACTTAATCCCTGTCCGACCAAGGAGAATAAAACTGCACCGAAAACCAAGGCAATAATGTTATCCCGTCCTGGTAGGGTCAAGGGAATCGCAACAGCTAAGGCCATTGATAGAGACCCTTTAATATTCCCTAAAACCAAAATGTGCTGCCAGCGTAGCGGAATGGGGCGATCGAACCAGCGCAGCCCCGCTAATAACAAATAGACCGAGAGAATCCGTCCCAGTTGATAGGCCAGAATGACCAATAAAATGGATGGCAAAATTCTCCACAGCGTCAGCGGGTTAATTTCAATTCCAATCAGCAGGAAAATAAACGTATTGACGCCAAAACCAGCGTATTCCCAGAAACTCAGCAAGGTAATCCGATCCGAGGCAGACGAACTGCGAGGCAGCCCGAGGTTGCCAAAAACAAGTCCGGTGATGACCACCGCCACTGCGCCCGATACGCCTAAAAATTGTCCGATTTGGAAGGTTCCCAATGCGAGAGCGACGGTTAGCAAAAGGCTACTCAACGGATCGTTTAAGCGCACAAATATCGGCACGCTCAAGTAACCTAAAACACCCCCGACCAGTGCCCCACCTAAGGCAACCACGAGCAGTTCCTTCACGCCTTGTACAGCGGTGAGAGATCCTGTCGCATAAATAACCAAAACCAAATTAAATGAAATTAGAGCAGCCGCATCATTGAACAGGGTTTCTCCTTCCACGATGGTGGACAATCGAGAAGGCACGCGGATCTCTTTAAAAACCGCGATCATCGAGACTGTATCAGTGTTTGCCAGAATGACTCCGATCAGCAACGCCGGAATCCAGTCTAGCCCCAGCCCAAATTTAACCAGAACAGCGATAATTGCTGAGGAAAAGATCGAGCCTGGACCCGCCAGCAGGGCGATCGGCTTAAAGGTGCTGCGGAGACGGCTGATATCAGTATTGATCGAGGCTTCAAAAATCAGAATTGGTAGAAAAAGATTTAATACTAAAGATGGGTCTAAACCAATTCGACGCGACAAGAGCTCCGTAATGGGCAAGCCTGCTAACACTAAGCCCGTCACATAGGGAATTCGCAACCGTCGGGTTACGAGTGCAACAAAAGTTGCAATCAGCAGCAGAATGATCGAGATGATGACCAATTCAGGAATGGCTCCTGCCGTTTGGCTATTTGTAGCAGGATTGCTGCCCAAGGGAGGTGCTTGCGCTACAATCGACTCGATCGCCGATACTCCTCTCATAAACTCGTTTTCCTCAAAGAAATTGACAGATTGACTACGGTTTTAGTCTACAGGAAACGGTTCACTTTGTTGTACAATTAACTGCAATTTATGTGGTATATTTGGATGAATGCTGAAGAAGCTGAAACAGGATTTCTGGGTGGGTTGGGCGATCGGGGCGTTTTTAGAGTGCAATTTTTTTGGTATATCTGGATGATTTCCAAACCCTTACAGGATGCTAATTGCTCTTAATTGTGCTGGTTTTTAATTTTTTTTTTACAGTCTCTTCTGAAGTGTTGCCGACCCGATCGCGCTTGCCGCTAAGGCGGGTACTGTAAGTTGTCGATCCATCTGTAAGGAGTAGGAGAGCGATCGCCCAAAGCCATCGACAGTCAAATTTTTAAGTGGTTTTGGACGTTCTGATTTGCGGGAATAAATTCCTCAAAGGTAATCGTCCTTTCTTACCTTGAATTTATGTAGCATCACAGACACGCCACGTCAGAATCTCCCAACGTTTAAGGACAGGTTCAGCAATCACGATCTCATTTTCTCTTGCCTCCATGACGATCAAATAATCTCCCTGGTTAAATCTGTTATTGTACATTCTTGCTTGTTCTTCTGGCACCAACCATCCTTGAAGTGCGCCATACAGACCGCCAGCAGTTGCAGCAATCCCACTTCCAAAGAAAGTTGCTAAAATGCTTTCCACCGCTACTGCCTGGCCAATACCGGGAATTAGCAGGCTGCTGAGTCCAACAATTAAGGCTAGTGAACCTAGTCGTATGCTGCCTAAGACCGCGCCTACTTGTGCGCCTGCTGCTCTTGTCATTAAAATTTGCTGCACGCCCAGAGAGTCCAAATCATCATTGTCTGAAGGTTTAGCAATCACTGAAATCTTGTGCATGGGGAAGCCCCTGCTTTTTAGTTCAACTAGCGCATGGTTTGCGTTTCGACGATCGGTAAATAGGCCGCTAGCACGTTTGAGGTTTTGGTAATTCATGAGAAATATTCAATATTCAACGCTACAAAATTGGTAAATAGTGTGTAAAGCCGCTTTGAATGGCCAGATCACAAAAACTACTTAGTTCAGAGGTGCAAAACGCTTTAGCAAAGCTGACAAAGCAATCATTGGCAGTCCGAATCCGATACAAATTAAGCCTTGGATTGCGCTCAAAGCTTCAGTGTCAAATAACTGATTCATCGTGCCCCATTGGCTAAACAGGAATTGGAGAATGAAAATAGCCCCAATGCCGATCGCCACAGCATAGCCAACTGATTCATCTTTACCGCGCAGTTTGGCCACGATCGCCGGAACAAAGCGGCTAATGCTTAACAGGTAAAAAGCTTCTGCGGCAACCAACGCTTGAATTGCCATCGTCCGGGCTAAAGCTTCATTGCCTGTGGTTTGGACGATCCATTCAAACATCCCAAAGATCGCAATCCAGTTAAAGAGTGAAACTGCCAGAATCCGGGCGATCAGCCTGCGAGACAGCAGCGGTTCATTGGCAGGTCGAGGCGGCTGTTGCATGACATCGGGAGAGGGCGGCTCAAATGCCAACGGTAAGCTCAACGCAACTGAACTGACCATATTCAGCCAGAGAATTTGTACTGGCAAAATGGGTAGCGGGGTTGCCAAAAGTACGGCAATCAAGATGGTCATCGAAAATTGTGGGTGGAAACCCCGTGCTTCTAGCACGGCTTTACATTAGAACCTAGATATCTCACGGAATAATTGCTATAATGTGAGACATGACACAGAGAGCCTTTAAGTACCGCTTCTATCCCACGCCTGAGCAAGAAACCTTGCTCAGACGAACGATGGGCTGTACTCGTTTGGTCTACAATCGCGCCCTTGCTGTGAGAACACAGGCTTGGTATGACGAGAAAAAACGAGTCGGTTACAGCGATACTTCGGCATTGTTGACTGAATGGAAAAAGCAAGATGACTTGCAATTTCTGTCGGAGGTTAGCTGTGTACCATTGCAGCAAGGATTGAGACATCTTCAGAAAGCGTTCTCGAATTTCTTTGAGGGACGGGCGAAATATCCAACTTTCAAGAAAAAACGAAACGGTGGGAGTGCAGAGTTTACCAAATCTGCATTCAAGTTCAGAAACGGGCAAGTGTTCCTTGCCAAGTGTTCTGAGCCGTTGCCGATTCGCTGGAGTCGAGAGTTGCCCAAAGGCGCAACACCAACAACTATCACGGTGAAGCTCTCGCCTGCTGGAAGATGGACAGTTTCCTTGCTGGTGGATGTGGAGATTGAACCATTGCCTCCATGCTCCAATGAGATTGGGGTTGATTTGGGTGTCACAAGTCTGGTTGCTTTGAGTGACGGTGAAAAGATTGCCAATCCCAAAGGCTTTAACGCAAAACGCCACAAACTCAAGAAAGCTCAAAAGGCATTGAGTCGAAAGCAGAAAGGGTCGAACAATCGCCACAAAGCACGGCTCAAAGTTGCAAAGGTGCATCAAGAAATTGCTGATGCCAGAAAGGATTTTATTCACAAGCTGACGATTCGATTGGTACGTGAAAATCAAACGATTGCCGTCGAGGATTTGTCTGTGAAGAATCTGGTCAAAAATCGGAAACTCGCCCTTGCCATCAGCGATGCTAGTTGGGGAGAATTGGTTAGGCAACTTGAATATAAGTGCGCTTGGTATGGTCGCAACTTTGTCAAAATTGATCGATGGTTTCCCAGTTCTAAGCGTTGTGGAAATTGTGGACATATCGTTGATAAGTTGCATTTGAAGACCAGAGAGTGGGATTGCCCTAAGTGCGGCACACATCACGATCGAGATGTTAATGCTGCTAAAAATATTCTGGCCGCAGGGCTTGCGGTTACTGTCTGTGGAGCGACTGTAAGACCTTCCGAGAGTAAATCTCCGAAGGCTGGTGCTATGAAGCAGAAACCTAAGTCGTGAGTCTTAGGAATCCCCGTCACAGAGAGTGCGGGGTGGATGTCAATTGATTCTCTGTCAAGGTTCCGGTTTTGTCGGAACAAATCACGGTGGTGCTACCCAGCGTCTCAATTGCCGGAAGTTTGCGAATAATGGCGTGTTGGTTTGCCCTCCGGGAAACCCCGATCGCCAGTGTCACCGTTAAAATCGCGGGTAAGCCTTCAGGAATTGCGCTGACTGCAAGCGCCACAGATGCCTTGAACACCTCAACCCAAGAAAATCTCTGGGCAATGCCTGCGACAAAGGTGAAGGCAGCCAAACCTAAAATGACATAGAGCAAGGTTTTGCTAAATTTGTCAATTTTGCGACTCAGTGGGGTTTCCAGTGTGGTACTTTGCTGCATGAGTTGGGAGATGTGTCCGGTCTCGGTCATGTCACCAATGCTGACGACGAGTCCGCGTCCCTGTCCAAACGTTACCAGGCTTCCGGTATACGCCATGTTCGTGCGATCGGCCAGTGGAGTGTCTGCCTCTAGCGCCTGGGATTCCTTCTCAACCGGGACAGATTCTCCCGTTAACGCTGACTCATCGACCTGTAAGTCACGGACTTCGATCAGCCGCAGATCCGCAGACACTTTATCCCCAGAAGACAGCAAGACGAGATCGCCAGGAACCAGTTCACTGGATGGAACCACTTGCTTTTGACCGTTGCGGAGAATGGTTGCCTCAGTTGAAACAGATTTTGCTAAAGCGGCGATCGCATTCTCTGCCTTTGACTCTTGAAGGAAACCAATGGTGGCGTTCGTTAGAGCAACTCCCAAAATTACACCTGCATCAATCCACTCTTTCAGAAATGCTGTTACTATCCCAGCAGCTAACAAAATGTAGATTAGCGGCTGATTCAGTTGCTGAAGAAATCGCAGCCAAGCACTTTGCTGCTTCTGAGCCGTTAGTTGATTGGGCCCGAGGCGATCGCGCCGTTCCGCTACTGCTGTAAAAGATAAACCCATCTTAGAATCAGTTTTCAGCAGACGGACAACTTGCTCGCTGGAAAGGTGATGCCATTGCTGTTTCGTTGATTTTGTGCTATCTATTGCTGTCATCGTATCTTTCCCCAAACTTGTAATAAAAGAGCAACACAACTGCCGTAAGACAAGGTTGCCTGTTTCGCTATCTCTCTAGCGTCGTTGACAAATGTGATCTAAAAGTGAACACCCAATTTTTACCGATCGCTTGTGGATCGCATTTGTGAGCTAAGATTGAAAATAAATAGAGCTAGGGGCTAGGGAAGAGAAGAGAGAAGAAAGAAGAGGGAAGAGGGAAAACCACTGGCGATATCCCATATTCTTTAGTCCGCGTAGGCGCACTTCGTTTGTGTAGTAGCGGTTTCAACCGCCAAATTATAGATAAATTGGGTAGCTGCAAGCCATAGGGTAATCCCTCTTTTGTCACTTCGGGGAGATAATTTTCTGGAACTATTGGTTTGTAAGGCTTTCGCCTTGCGAAGCCTAAATTATTGAGAATGGCTAAAATCCAGCGAGCGCAAGGCGAAAGCCTTTTTCTCTCCCTGTAGTGACAAAAGAGGGGTAATACCAGTTCTCCAAAGTCATGCAACAGTAGTAATCTTTTGGTTGATTATATGTAGTAAAGTCAACGATGCGGACTGTAGCATATTTTTAGATAAATGGTATAAGTTGCAGGAGCGAAACCGTAAAATTACTCGTAAAATTACTGATGCAAAACTAAGATAAGTCTATTACGATTCTCAAAATTATAAACTTTCTGCTGACAACCAGGAAAAAGCCATGTTTATTATTGCAGGTTATGAATACTTAGAAAAAATTCACGATAGTTTAATAACTCTAGTTTATAGAGCGCGGAGAATTCGAGATCGTCAACCTGTTATTATTAAAATTCTTAAAAAGGCATATCCTTCCAGTCAAGACATTTATGTATTTAAGCATCAGTATGAATTGATAAAAGACTTAGATTCAGAAGGCATTATCAAAGCTTATAGCATAGAAAAATCTAACAATTATATAGCTATAGTTTTAGAAGATTTTGGTGGTAATTCACTGAAAAACTTTTTTCAAACTGGTAAAATTATAGATTTATCTGTATTTTTGCAAATATCAATTGGATTAACTAAAGCTTTAGAAGAAGTACATAAACTAAATATTATACACAAAGATATCAAGCCCGATAACATCATTATTAACGAGCGAACATTAAAAATAAAGATCGCAGACTTTTCAATTGCATCACTTCTTACGCAAGAAAAATATCTAGCCAGCAATCCCGATCTATTAGAAGGAACTTTGGCCTATATGTCCCCAGAGCAAACGGGTAGGATGAATCGCGCGATTGATTATCGTACTGACTTTTATTCTTTGGGTGTCACATTTTATGAAATGCTGACTAGACAGTTGCCATTTCAAACTACAGATGCGATGGAACTCGTTCACAGTCATATTGCCAAATTACCCGCTTTACCGCATGAACTAGATCCAACTATCCCGAAAGTAGTATCTGAGATCGTGATGAAATTATTAGCCAAAACTGCTGAGGATAGATATCAAAGTGCTTATGGAATTAAGGCAGATTTTGAAGCGTGTTTAACTCAACTACAAACTAATGGAAGAATTGAAAATTTCATTCTCGGTCAGCATGATGTTTTTGCTAAATTTCAAATACCCCAAAAGCTTTACGGTCGCGATGGAGAAATTGCTACCCTAAACGCTGCTTTTGAAAGAACCAGTCAAGGTAAGAGTGAGATGATACTTGTTTCCGGTTACTCAGGAATCGGCAAGACAGCCTTGATTAATGAAATCGATCGACAAATTGTGCGGCGAAAGGGTTATTTTAATTCTGGAAAATGCGATCAATTTAAACGCGGTATTCCTTATGCTGCACTAATTCAAGCTTTTCAGACCTTGATTCGCCAGCTATTAACTGAAAGTGAAAAAAAAATCCAAATCTGGAAAGAAAAATTATTAAAAGCTTTGGGTACAAATGGCAGAGTTATTATTGAAGTCATTCCTGAAGTCGAATTAATTATGGGGCAGCAACCCCCTATTCCTCAATTAGAATCTGGAGAATCACAAAATCGATTTTATTTAGTCTTTCAAAAGTTTTTGGGTGTTTTTACCAGTAAAAAACATCCTTTAGTTCTTTTTATAGACGATTTACAGTGGATTGATTCTGCCTCATTAAAATTACTCCAGCTACTAATGATGTCATTAGATAGTCAATACTTTTTGTTAATTGGAGCTTACCGAGATAACGAAGTGAACGAAACTCATTCATTGAGGTTGCTTTGGAATGAAATTCAAAAAGCTGGAGTTAAAGTAAATCAGATCGATATACAACCTTTAAATACTGTTCAAGTTAATGAATTAATTGCAGACACGCTTCACTGCGAATTAGAAAGAGCCTTGCCTTTAGCAGAAATAGTCTTTAACAAAACGGCTGGCAATCCCTTTTTTATAACTCAAATACTTAAAACATTCTACCAAGAGGACCTACTTTCATTCGATCTAAATGCTGGTAATTGGCAGTGGGATATTCAGCAAATTAACCAAGTTAAAATGACGGATAATGTTGTTGAATTAATGGTTAACAAAATTGAAGAACTTCCTGGTTTTACGCAAAATGTTTTAAAAGTAGCAGCTTGTATTGGTAATACATTTACATTAAACGATCTAGCAATAGTCAATGAAAAATCTTTATCATCTACAGCAAACGAGCTTTGGCAAGCACTTCAAGAAGATTTTATTTTTCCTTTAAGCGGTGCTTATAAAATTCCTCTGGCTGAAGATTTGAATACCCCATCACCATTAGTTGAAGCAATCGAAAACCAAAGTAGCTTACCTCTAAATATTGAGTATAAATTTTTGCACGATCGCGTTCAACAAGCCGCTTATTCTTTGATTCCAGCAGAGCAAAAAAAAGAAATTCATTTAAAAGTCGGTCAACTATTGCTAAAGAATACTAAAACAACAGAAATAGAAGAGAAAATTTTTGATATTGTCAATCACTTAAATATCGCTATAGAGTTAATTACAAGTGAAATAACTAAACAAGAGCTAGCTGAGTTAAATCTGTTGTCTGCGCGGAAAGCAAAGGCAGCAGCAGCTTATGAACTCGCGCAGGGATACTTAAATTTCGGTCTAGAACTACTTGCAGAAGATAGCTGGTATAGTAATTATAAATTAACTTTGTCGCTGTATATAGAGGCAGTAGAAGTAGAATATTTAAATGGTAACTTTGAAAATTCAACTCTGCTTGGGGATATTGTTTTAAAACAAGCTACTTCGCTTTTAGAAAAAGTCAAAACATACGAAATAAAAATTCAATTTTATATTTCTCTCAATCAGATGCAACTAGCGCTTGATACATCGTTGTTAGTGCTGGAAATGTTAGGAGAACCTTTAGTTGAAAAATTGCCTGAAGAATTAGATATCGGCAATTTAAGCAACTTACCAGAAATGACTGACCCCGATAAACTTGCGGCCATGCGAATATTAGTTAAAGCGATAACACCTGCTTATGTAATGAATCCAGCGCTTTTGTCACCGATCGTGTTTACGATGATCGATATTTGCATTAAATATGGAAATTCAGCACTATCTGCTTTCGCTTATACTTTTCATGGCTTGCTCCTTTGTACTTCAATAGACAACATTGAAAGTGGATATCAGTTCGGTAAATTAGGAATAAATTTAGTGGAAAAATTCAATGCTAAAGAAGTTAAAGCTAAAGTGTATGAACTATTTTATGTTCATATCAAACATTGGGTAAGCCATGTTAGAGAAACCATAGAACCTTTACAAGAAGCTGTTCAATATGGTTTAGAGAGTGGTGATTTAGAGTATGCTGGTTACGCGGCTATTTACACTTCAGTTTATCCTTTTTTTGTAGGCGAGCATCTAAATGAAGTGTGTGCTAAACAAACTATTTACACAAACATATTAGTTAATTTAAAACAAAATTACTTGAGCTTGGCTATTATAATTTGGCGACAGTTAGTTTTGAAACTTTTAAATAAGACCGAAAATGAATGTAGAGCAATCGGTAATTTGTTTGATGAAGAAGTAATGCTACCTATTTTTACTGAATCAAACAATGGTGCTTTACTTTTTTCTACGTATCTTTCCAAATCAATATTTTTATATTTACTTCAAAACTACGCAGAAGCAGTTAGTTATGCAAAGCTAGCTGAGCAATATTCTGGTTATTCGGCTGGGTTGGTACATACAAGCGAACAAAATTTTTACTATTCTATGATTCTACTTGCACAATGTTCAATTGTAGGAGAAATTGATAGAGAAATCAACCTGAAACAAGTGGAAGCAAACCAAATTAAATTAAAAAAATGGTCGTTATATGCTCCCATGAATTACGAACACAAATATTATTTAGTAGACGCAGAAAAGGCTAAAATTTTAGGGCATATACTGCCAGCAATGGAATATTACGATCTAGCAATTCAAGGAGCCAAAGAGCAAGGTTATATTCACGAAGAAGCACTAGCGAATGAAAAAGCAGCAGAATTTTATCGTAGTCTTGGAAGAGAAAAGATAGCTCAAACATATTTACTAGAGTCATACTATTGCTATGTTCGTTGGGGAGCAATAGCAAAAATTAAAGATTTGGAATCAAAATACCCGCAATTACTATCTTTAACCTCTAATGAAACTTCTAGTCGAGAACTAACTGTTACGACAAGTTCTTCAAGCTTCGGAACTAAAGCCGATGTTTTAGACTTAGCAACTATAATCAAAGCATCGCAAGCTCTTGCTGGCGAAATTGTACTTGATAAATTTTTGGACAAATTGCTAAAAGTTTTAATGGAAAATGCAGGCGCTCAAACTAGCTGCCTTGTTTTAGAAACCAATGGTATTTTAACGCTCAAAGCAACTGGTACTGTAGAACAAGAACAAATAACTTTGTGGACATCGATATCTATAGAAAACAGTCCAAATTTACCAGTTTCTTTAATAAATTACGTAGCTAGGACAAAAGAAAATGTTGTTTTAAATAATGCCGCAAAAGAGGGAATATTTGTCAAAGACTCGTATATCATTAAAGCTCAAGTTAAATCCATTTTATGTGCTCCAGTTATCAATCAAAATAAACTAATTGGAATAATTTATTTAGAGAATAATTTAACCGTTGGGGCATTTACACCTGCTCGTTTAGAAATCGTTAAAATCCTTTCGACGCAAATAGTTATTTCCTTAGAAAATGCTTTGCTTTATAAAAATTTAGAAGAATACAGCCGCACGCTAGAAGAAAAGGTGAAAGAACGCACCTTTGAACTAAGCGAAAAAAATGATAAATCAAAAGATCAAGCAATTAAATTACAAAAAGCTTTGGATGACCTAAAGCAAGCTCAAGCACAACTTATCCAAACTGAAAAAATGTCTAGTTTGGGACAATTAGTTGCTGGTGTTGCTCACGAAATAAACAATCCAGTCAACTTTATTTATGGTAATTTAAGCCACGCTAGCGAATATAGCGAACAATTATTACATTTAATTGCTCTCTACCAAGACAGCAATCCTAGTCCTCAACCAGAAATTCAAAATTATATTGAAGAAATTGAGTTGGAATACTTATTGGAAGATTTACCTAAATTGTTTTCTTCAATGCAACTGGGAGCAACCCGTATTCGCGAAATCGTTTTGTCACTCAGAAGTTTTTCTCGTTTAGATGAAGCAGATATCAAATCAGTAGATATCCATGAGGGTATTGAAAGTACGCTGTTAATTTTGCGAAACCGTTTGAATAAAAAGGCAGATAATTCAGCAATTCAGGTAATTAAAAACTATGGTAAACTGCCATTAGTAGAGTGTTACCCAGGGCAATTAAATCAAGTATTTATGAACGTTATTGCTAATGCTATTGATGCGTTAGAGCAGCGCGATCGCCATCGTTCGCAAACACAGATGAAGGAAAATTCTAGCACGATTCTTATCGTAACTGAAGTAATAGATTGCGATTGGATAAGAATACGGATTGCTGACAATGGAACTGGCGTAAAAGAAGAAGTGCGTACTAAACTATTTGACCCATTCTTCACAACCAAACCCGTTGGTTCTGGAACGGGTTTGGGGTTGTCTATTAGTTATCAAATTGTGGTTGAAAAACATGGCGGACAACTGAACTGCGTTTCAGCACCAGGTCAAGGTGCGGAGTTCATAATTGAGATTCCCGTAAATCAGCAAAATCGCCAAAAGTCAAGCTCCCTAGTGTAGATTTTATTTGGTTGATTCTGAAGGTAGTAAATAACGGGACTTAGACAGAAGTTAGCTTAAAAACAGGCTCAAACCCAGTCACCAAGGGGATTTTAGGTCGATTTGTGTTTTTTCTGGCTACGACTAGGTTTGAGCCTCATATACCCCCTTCGACCTAAAACCCCTTCCCAGAAAGGAATACAGTTCCATTTAAGCCAAAAAGTTGTCTAAGTCCCGATAATTTTGGATCGCTCCTAAATTTGTGATTTTTTTCAATTTGGAGTAACCTATATTTAGTAGCACCGATCCAAAAAATAGCGGACAGAAGAGTAAGCTTTAAACTTAGCTCGAACCTGTCAAGCTTTTCGCTAAACACAAAGGCTTTTAGTTGAGCATTGCTTCAGAGAGAAAGTTCTAGATAATCGCTTACAATCAGTCACTTAGTATAATTACTTAGAGGAAACATCAAATGTCCGATCGTTTGAAAGGTGGAGCTATTCATCAACTGTTTGAATCTCAAGTAGAGCGTACACCGGATGCTGTGGCGGTGGTTTTTGAAGGACAAAAATTAACTTACCGAGAGCTGAATGTAAAAGCGAATCAGTTGGCGCATTACCTGCGATCGCTCGGAGTAAGGCCAGAAGTGTTAGTAGGCATCTGCGTCGAACGTTCCTTTGATACGATCGTGGGAATCCTGGGCGTACTTAAAGCTGGCGGTGCTTACGTCCCTATAGACCCTGCCTATCCATCTGAGCGCATCGCTTATATGCTCGATGATTCGCAACTACCAATTCTATTAACTCAGAAACAACTGATTGTCTCGTTACCAAAACATCAAGCACGGGTAGTTTGCTTGGATACTGATTGGGAAGAAATCTCTACCGAAAGTGAACTTCCTCCCACCACTGGCGTAACGCCCGATAACTTGGCTTATGTCATTTACACCTCCGGTTCAACAGGAAAGCCCAAAGGGGTTTTGATTCCCCATTCAGGGCTGTTAAATCTAGTTTTCTGGCACCAACGCGCCTTTGAGGTAACATCATTAGACCGGGCTACTCAGCTAGCTGGAACTGCATTTGATGCTTCTGTGTGGGAAGTGTGGCCTTATTTAGCATCAGGATCGAGTATTTATTTAATCGCTCCTGATATTCTTCTGTCTCCAGAAAAACTGCGCGATTGGCTATTGACCAAAGAGATAACAATTACTTTTGTACCTACCCCCATAGCAGAAAAGCTGTTGTCGCTACAATGGCCTTTTGATGGAACTTTGCGAATCATGCTGACGGGTGGAGATCAGCTTCATCAGCATCCATCAGCTTCCATTCCCTTCAAAGTAGTCAATAATTACGGGCCGACTGAGAATACTGTAGTCACGACTTCTGGCTTAGTCGTCGGCGATGGCACAAAGAATACATTGCCTCACATCGGTCGTCCGATCGATAATACTCAAATCTATATTCTCGATCGCCATCTCCAACCCGTTTCCATCGGCATTCTTGGAGAACTCCACATTGCTGGTGTGGGACTAGCAAGAGGCTACCTCAACCGTCCCGAAACTACTCAAGAGAAATTTATTCCCAATCCCTTTAGTAATGAACCAGGTTCGCGCCTATACAAAACTGGTGATTTGGCTCGTTACTTACCAGACGGTAATATTGAATTTGTAGGGCGGATCGATCATCAAGTAAAAATTCGCGGCTTTCGGATTGAATTAGCAGAAATTGAAGCATCCTTGCGACAACATCCTGACGTGCGGGAAGCCGTTGCGATCGCACGCGAAGACGTACCGGGTGACAAGCGTTTAGTCGCCTACATCGTCTCTAATCTCATCCCAGAACGGATACCTTATCAAAGTTCTTGCTTGGTTGGATTTGATGGTAATCGTACTATAGAAGTAACCACCGAAGACATTTCAATAGGTGGTATTAGCTTAGTAGGAATGACAGAAATTTTAGAGCGAGGTAGTCGCGTCCGCTTGCACCTACAGCTACCAGAAAATTCTCAATTTTTGTGGGTAGAAGGTAAAGTAGTATGGCAAGAAGAACAGCGAACTGGGATTCAGTTCGAGCTAACGCCAACACAGCAAATTACCATCCAAGCTAGCTTAAATTATCTCCTAGAACAACAGAAACTTTTGAAAGTTTTGCAACGCACCGTTACCCGTACCCTCCGTAACTTCTTAAAACAGAAGTTACCCGAATATATGGTGCCTTCTAACTTTGTTGTCCTGAAAGAATTGCCGCTAACTCCCAACGGAAAACTGGATCGTCAAGCGCTACCGTCACCGAGACAAATCATAGATGAACGGCCAAATAACAATATTGAATTGGTTAGCGAGATTGTAGAAAACACAGATGTTTTAGAACTGGAACGAGAGCTTGAGTTAATGCCTTTTGTTCCTCCTCGTACTCCGGTTGAAGAAGTGGTAGCAAGAATTTGGGCGGAAATTTTAGGATTAGAGCGAGTTGGGATTCATGACAATTTTTGGGAATGTGGAGGACACTCGTTACTAGCTGCTCAAGTTATCTCTCGCATCCGAAATACGCTTGAAATAGAATTGTCTCTGCGTTCTTTGTTTGAAGCACCCACAATAGCCGAATTAGCCCAGCAAATAGAAACAGAACTTCAAACAAACTCAAGGTTGCCACTTTCTCCAATCGAAGTGATTGACCGCAGCCAGAATTTGCCTCTATCTTTTGGCGAACAACAGATGTGGTTTTTGGCGCAATTGGAACCGGATAATCCTTTTTATAACGAACACTTTACAATTTACTTACCGAGTTCGATCGATAGATTAGCGTTAGAACAAAGTTTCAACCAAATTATCGATCGCCACGAAATTCTGCGAACCAATTTTTCTGTCTTCGATGGGCAACCAATTCGGATCGTTCAGCCAAGTTGCTATTTACCTCTGCCATTAATTAATCTTCAAGAAATAGCGTCAGAAAGCGATCGCGAAATAGAAGCTTTGCGGTTAGTCACAGAAAAAGCACGGCAACCTTTTAATCTTACCTCTGATTTGTTGCTAAGAGCTACTCTAATTCAACTCAGCGAGACGGATTACAGACTATATATAACCGTACATCACATTATTTTAGATGCGGTTTCTATATACAGCGTGCTATTTCCCGAACTGGTGGCACTCTACGAAGCTATTTGCGATCGCAAACCCTTCTCCCTACCAGAATTAACCGTTCAGTATGCCGACTTTGCCTACTGGCAGCGGCAACAACTACAAGTAGAATTACTGAAGCCACAGCTAGCTTACTGGAAACAGCAATTAGCAGATTTGCCCCCGCTACATTTGCCCACCGATAATCCACGCCCCCCAGTTCAAAAGTTTCGGGGCGCAATGCAAACTCTGGCACTTTCCAAGAGTTTAACTGAGGCTTTGAAAGTTCTATCCCGTCAGGAGAGTGTGACTTTATTCATCACATTGATGGCGGCATTCAAAATTTTGCTCTACCGCTATTCGGGACAAGAAGATATTCCCGTCGCCACTGTTACTGGTGGGCGAAACCGACCGGAAATTGAAGGATTAATTGGGTACTTCCTCAATACGCTGATCCTGCGTACTGACCTTTCTGGTTTTCCCAGTTTCCGACAGTTACTTTCCAGGGAAAGAGAAGTAGCTTTAGGAGCTTACGATCACCAAGAATTGCCATTCGAGAAGTTGGTGGAAGAACTTCAACCAGAAAGAAAGCTGGGTCAGAATCCATTATTTCAAGTCTTGTTTATTTTGGAACCACCAATTGCAACCTTGGATTCTAAGGATTGGCAAGTCAACCAGATGGACATTCATATCGGTACGTCAAAATGCGATTTGTTTCTTCAATTAGAAGAAAAGCCGGAAGGAATTATCGGTCGTTTTGAATACGATACGGACTTATTTGATGCCGCTACTATTTCCCGGATGGTTGGAAATTTTATTACTTTATTGGAGAGTATTGTTGCCAATCCCGATCGGTCTATCTCAAAGTTACCTCTGTTAACAATTGCCGAACAAAAGCAGTTGATAAATTGGAATGCTACTGGAGTAAATTATTCGCATAATAAGTGCGTCCACCAGTTATTTGAAACTCAAGTAGAACGAACTCCCGATGCGGTAGCAGTTATCTTTGAAGGGAAGCAACTCACTTATCGGGAGTTGAATCAACGGGCGAATCAATTAGCGCATCATTTACGATCGCTAGGCCTTGTGCCAGATACAGTAGTTGGTATCTGCGTAGAGCGATCGCTGGAAATGGCGATCGGACTTTTAGGTATCCTAAAAGCAGGTGCAGCTTACTTACCTCTCGACCCAACTTATCCGCAAGAACGGATCGCTTATATGTTGGAAAATGCCCAAGTTCCAGTAGTGCTAACTCAGGCAAGTTTATTGCCGCCACTATTAGAGTATGGGATACCAGCAATCTGTTTAGATCGGGGCTGGAAATCGATCGCCCAACGCCCGCAAGATAACCCCTCCACAGCCGTATTACCTGACCATTTAGCGTATGTTATCTATACATCAGGTTCTACAGGCAAACCTAAAGGGGTAGCAATGAGTCACCGTCCCCTGGTGAATCTAATCGATTGGCAATTACAAAATTTCGCTTTTCCTGCTACTAAAACTCTCCAATTTGCCCCCATCAGTTTCGATGTTTCTTTTCAGGAGTGTTTTTCCAGTTGGTGTTCTGGCGGCACTTTAGTGTTAATTTCAGACATGATTCGGAAAGATGCAGTAGCTTTATTGCAACTTCTCCAAGATGAAGCGATCGAACGTTTATTTCTTCCTTTTATTGCCCTTCAACATCTAGCTGAGGTTGCTGAGGAACGAGGAACCGTACCTCATAGTTTGCGAGAAATTATGACGGCTGGCGAACAGTTACAAATTAGTCGAGCGATCGTCAATTGGTTTAGTCAGCTAAAAGATTGCACTTTGCACAATCAATATGGCCCTTCTGAAAGTCATGTGGTAACGGCATTTACGCTCGCTGGTTCATCTGAAAATTGGCCTAAATTGCCCTCGATCGGTCGTCCTATTGGCAACGCCCAAATCCACATCCTCGATTCACAATTACAACCAGTACCTATTGGTATTCCCGGAGAACTTTACATCGGTGGTGTTAGTTTAGCCAATGGTTATATCAACCGACCAGATTTAACATCCCAACGGTTTATTGAAAACCCATTCTTAAATAGTGATGAGTTCTTAGTTTTGAGTTCTGAATTAAAAGAAAACTCAAAACTCAAAACTCAAAACTCAAAACTGTACAAAACTGGCGATCTTGCCCGCTATTTACCAGATGGTAACATCGAGTATATGGGTCGAATTGACGACCAAGTAAAAATTCGCGGCTTTCGGATTGAGTTAGGAGAGATCGAAACTGCTTTGGCACAACACCCAAACCTAGCAGAAGCTGTTGTTATTGTTAGGGAAGATATACCAGGCGACAAGCGTTTAGTTGCTTATGTAGTTGCCTCCAAAGAGTTAGCATCTTCTACGAACGAACTGCGGCACTTTTTGCAAGAAAAATTGCCTGAATACATGATTCCTAATGCTTTTGTATTTTTAGAAGCACTGCCTTTAACTCCTTCTGGAAAAGTAAATCGACGAATCTTACCAGCGCCAGAAGGAAATCGAGAAGAACTAGAAACAGCATTCATTGCGCCTCGTACTCCTGTGGAAGAAAAGTTAGCTGAAATCTGGAAAAAGATTCTCGGTATCGATCGAGTTGGCATTTACGATCGCTTTTTCGATCTAGGCGGGCATTCTTTAAAAGTTACTCAGTTAATGTTTAAAGTGAAAGATGCTTTTGAGGTTGAAGTATCACTAAGACAATTCTTTGAAGCACCGACTATTGCTGGAATTGCGGATGCGATCGCTCTCGCTAGTCGCCCAGATTTCAATTCTACATCACCACAAAAAGAAATTATCAATCTAAACGCGGAAGCAATTCTAGATCCTACAATCTCTGCTGAAAATATTACTTTTGAATGGGATAAAAACCCGTCTCACATCTTATTAACAGGAGCAACCGGATTTCTGGGTACTCACTTACTTAATGACTTACTAAACCAAACGCAGGCAAATATTTATTGCCTGGTAAGAGCATCCAACCTCGAACAAGGCATCGAAAAAATCCAAAAAAGTCTAGAACGCTATTTACTTTATAACCAACCTATCAGCAACCGCATCATCCCAGTTTTAGGAGATTTATCTCAACCATTTTTAGGATTTACATCAGATGAATTTCGCGCACTGGCAAGCAAAATAGATGTAATTTACCACAATGGTGCATCAACAAATCTGATTTATCCATACTCTGCATTAAAAGCGGTAAACGTTCTCAGTACGCAGGAAGTTTTGAGATTAGCCTCCATTATCAAAGTAAAACCCGTGCATTTCGTTTCTACCATTGGCGTATTTTCTTCGGATACTTACGAGCAAAATACAGTAGTTAGAGAACAAGACGAACTACCTGATAGTGAAAGTCTTTGTGAAGGTTACGATCAAAGTAAATGGGTAGCTGAAAAATTAGTTATGACTGCCTATTCTAGAGGGCTACCCGTTTATATTTATAGACCGGGATTTATCTCAGGAGACAGCCAAACGGGTATTTGCAATACTGCCGATCTGCTCCGCAGAATGCTTAAAAGCTGCATTCAAATGGGAAAAACACCTGATTTAGACATCATGGTGGACATGACTCCTGTGGATTATATTAGCCAAGCGATCGTTCATTTATCCAAACAAAAAGAATTGGTCGGGAAAGCTTTCCATTTAGTTAACCCTCACCCCATGCCTTGGAATCAGCTTTGCGATTTCATTCGCTCTCTTGGCTACTCACTCGAACGCATTCCTTATAAACAGTGGAACTTTGAGTTATTAAAATTGGTTGAAAATTCAACAGAAAATGCTTTGCATCCACTGATCGGCCTTTTCTCTGATGAAGCCGTATCTTTACAGACAGTCAGAAGTCTAAGTATTTGCTTTGATTCTCAGAAGGCGATCGATGGTTTAGCTGGTAGCAGCATTAGCTGTCCACCTATAGATAAAAGATTGTTAAATACTTACTTCTCGTACTTAATTCAGAGTGGGTTTTTACTGGAGTTAAGACTAACCGCGCCTTATACCAATTCTCTAAATGCCGACTACAGATAACGCCTCCAATATATATGTTCTTCCAAGAATTATAGATATTGTCTACTTATTTTGACGAACAGTAGTCCTCTTTTGTCACTTCGGGGAGATAATTTTCTGGAACTATTGGTTTGTAAGGCTTTCGCCTTGCGAAGCCTAAATTATTGAGAATGGCTAAAATCCAGAGATCGCAAGGCGAAAGCCTTTTTCTCTGACCAAAGTGACATAATAGGGATAATTTATTGACACAACAGCCTCATTGAACAATTTCGTAGCGTACTAACTGCCGAACATTTTGACGCGATAACTGAAGTTCTTGAGCGATCGCTTCCTCGATCTGGTTTGTGTCAGTCATCGGCAATTCTAATTCCAATCGCTTCCAAATAGGTTCTGCTGTTTTCACTTCAACCTGGGTCGTTCCTTGCTGTCGATTGATGACCGCATTGATCAGCAATATGTTGATAGACAGAGTTGCTTGAAGCTGAGTATCTGCCTGAAGTTTGTTCTCTGTTGTGTGGGGTTGTCGCAATTCTTGAGCCGTCAGAAAACTGGAGCCCAACCAAAACGCGATCGCCACAAACGGCAACGGCAACCAGAACTCTACTCCTGACGCTTTTAGCCAACGTTTAGTAACCTGCCACATACTACACCCATTTGTTTTAAACGCTTGGCCCGCGCTCCATTTGCACTTTAGTGCAGCGATCGCTCTACTGAAATCCTACTCAAGGGAGATGCGTCAACTGTTCCAGTTCGATATTCACACCGATTAGCGATGTGGGCTGAACAAAATTACAGCGGTTCCCATCAGGGAAATTGTAACACCAAGCAAGTCCCACTTATCTGGCTTAACTCCTTCAATGAGCCACAACCAAACCAGAGATGTAAGAATGTAAATACCGACCTAGGCAGCATATACTCTTCCAGCATTTGAAGCATTGACTTGAGTTAGAGAAAGCGCAAAACTGATTAAAGCTAAAATGCCTGGAACAATCCACCAAATACTCTTTTCAAGTCTGACCCATGCCCAGAAAGCGTAACACCCGGAGATTTCTCCGAGAGCTGCAAGTAGAAAAAAAGCAAGTGTTGGCATTTTTAGATTAATACTTAAAATAGGTAAATTCCATCGGCATATCAACAGCAATTCTCATTTTGAAACCCTTGCACTATTTATGTCAGATCAACTTATGTCAGATCAACCTGCACCAGAAATCGAACTGCTCCATGCGGCCTACGCAGCCTTCAACGCGCGAGACATTGACGCTGCCCTTGCCCTCATGACTGCGGACGTGGCTTGGCCCAAAGCGTTCAAAGGCGGTTTTGTCCGTGGGCCTGAAGAAGTTCGCGCTTACTGGACGGAGCAATGGAGCGAGATCGATCCGCACGTCGAGCCGGTTTCCTTTTACTCGGAGGAGATCGGGCGCATTTTGGTCGATGTGCATCAGGTCGTGCGTGACTTGGCTGGAGCAGTTCTTGTCGATGAGCACGTGGGCCATCGATTCACCCTCGATCGCGGCTTGATTCAAGCCATGGAAGTCTGTCCACTTCCATCGTCCACCCCAGAGTCCTAACCAGTTCAAACTTCTCTGCCATAACAGCAATTCTCATTGTTTATAAGCCAAATTAAGGAAATATTATGAGAATCCTAATTGTGGAGGACGACCCAAAGCAACTGATGCCGCTACAAACAGTGCTGTCTCAGGCAGGACATAGTGTAGATGGGGTAAAAGATGGAGAGACGGCGCAGTGGCTGTTATCAGAAAAAGATTATGATTTGTTGATCCTGGACTGGATGTTGCCACATATCAGTGGCGTAAATCTCTGCCGTCAGTATCGAGCCGCAGGGAAAACAGCTCCGGTTTTGATGATCACGGCAAGAGACACCACGCCTGAAAAAGTGACCGGGTTGGACGCAGGCGCAGATGACTACCTGGTGAAACCGATAGATTTGCTTGAATTCATGGCACGAGTGCGGGCATTAAGACGGCGATCACCCCTTTGGCAAGGAGATACGCTCAGCCTTGAGGATCTGCACCTCCACCTCGATACTCTTACCGTTGAGCGACAAGGTGCAACCGTTTCCCTCTCCAGTCGCGAGTTTCAGTTGTTGGAGTATTTTATGCGCCATCCCCGGCAAGTTTTGACTCGGAATCAGATTGAACAAGGCGTGTGGGAATGGGGGACTGAACCAGAGAGCAATGCGATCGCAGTTCTAGTTCGCAAACTCCGCCAACGCTTGCAGGCTGTAGGATCGGCAGACTGGATTGAGAGCATTTACGGTATGGGTTATCGCCTGACTTCCCCTGAAAAGTAACGATCGTAAAAGCAAGCCGTGTTCAATCAAAGTCGTCGCAATTTGGCTCGTTGGTTCACCCTCTCGATGGGAAGCATTCTCGTGCTGTTTGCGGGGGTGATTTACCAAATTGAGGTAAAAGATAAACTAGAAGCCCTTGACCTACTGCTCTATGACAAAAGCAGAATCATGGCTGCCAGCGTGTATTATGAAGTTCGCCACAACCAGAACCAGGTCGATTTGAGTCATGTCCCCTTGTTAGGTAGTGGTTCGCATCCCCTTGCTGAAGACCTGATTTACGTGCGGTGGTATAACGCGCAAGGGCTGCTAGTTCGTTTTTTTGGGAGTGCTCCTTCAGAGCAGTTAAATACGTCCTTTGGTTATCTCACAGTTCGATCGACTGACCCACTTTTGGGAAAAGGGATCTGGCTGCGTCAGGTGACATTACCAGTCGAAGGCAGAACCGGGGTGCTTGGCTATCTTCAGGTTGCAACTCCCTTGACAGAAACTCAAAACAGGCTCACTGAGCTTCAGATTGTGCTAACTCTCGCTGTCCCGCTGACACTGGGCTTAATTGCCCTCACAGGTTGGTTTCTCAGCGGGCTGGCCATGCAACCGATTCGGCAAGCCTATCAACAGCTTCAACGGTTCACAGCCGATGCCTCTCACGAGTTGCGATCGCCCCTCTCTGCCATTCTCACTAATGCCCAGCTTGGGTTGCTCATCGCGGCTGATGATTCGCGTTACCATCCTCCCTTAGAAAACATTGTAGATAGCGCAAAATCAATGGGAGCGCTGGTGAATAATTTACTGCTGTTGGCTCGTCATCAAGGGCGACTTGCGCCGGAATCACTCAAGTTAATCAATCTCAACGAGTTGCTGAGCAATTTAGCAACCCAGTTTGTCGCACTTGCAGAACCCCAAAATATCAAACTTACCTGCGAATCACCGGCACAGCGGATTGAATTATTGGCCGACCCCGATCTGCTGCGGCAAGTAGTCGAAAACTTGCTTTACAATGCCTGTAAATATACTCCCGTTGGCGGCACTGTAAAGATACGCCTAGTTCTTCATTCCAATTTGGCAGTGATTCAGATAATCGATACGGGAATCGGTATTTCAGAAGCGGACTTACCCTATATTTTCGATCGCTTCTATCGGGTGGACACTGAGCGATCGCTCGATAGTGGTGGATTTGGACTAGGGTTAGCGATCGTCCAACAGATTGTCCAGGCTCATGGTGGAAAAATTCATGTGACGAGTGAAGTGGGCAAAGGCTCAACGTTTCAGATTGGACTGCCGCTCAAACCTTATGACTAAGCCGCCTCAAACGAGAGAGAAGGTGCACTCTGCTTTAGACGTAACTGCAATGTATGTGGTGTATTTGGATGAATGCCGATGAAGCTGAAACATGATTTCTGGGTTGGTTGGGCGATCGCCGCGATCGTCATTACCTCTTGTTCTGAGCAAACTACCTCACAAAGGCAACAACCTGATACAAAACGTGAAACCTCACTGCGATCGGTCACGTTAGATAAAACAAAAGTTGTGATGGGACAAACCGTATATGTCCCTATTTACTCGCATATTTATCACTACAATAGCCAGGATGATGTGATGGAATTGTCAGCCACGCTCAGTATTCGCAATACGGATCTGACAAATTCGATTATTATCACTTCTGTGCGTTACTACGATACCGATGGGCAATTGATTAGGCAGGATATTAAGAGTCCTGTAGAACTCAAGCCGCTTGCTTCCACAAACTTTTTCATTGCAGCAAATGATACAAGTGGAGGCTCAGGTGCCAACTTTATTGTGGAGTGGGTTGCAGAGAAAACGGTTTATGAGCCTGTCATTGAAGCTGTCATGATTAGTACCTCTTTTTCTCAGGGCATTTCATTTGTCAGTCCCGCTAAAGTTCTCAAGCAACACAGGATGCAGAAGTGATTTTAGAGGATTAGATTATTGCTCTAGAAAGTAGTTTTCGACTAGCCTAGAAGGGATTGACGGACTGCTGTCAAAATATTTAATATTAATTGCGGTTGCACTCCTGATGACACAGAGGAAACGGCAGTGCCGTTTCCCTACCCGGATTAATTGTAGGGAAACGGCACTGCCGTTTCCTGGCTGTGGGTTATACAGCGTATTGCAGGTTTATGAAGTAGTAGGGACACGGCACTGCCGTGTCCCTACCCGGATCGAAGGATAGTGGGTGTTCCTGTGCGACTACACGGCACAGGAGAGGTTGTGACGAGGGCTTTCCTCCTGACCAACTTTATTGCTACATTCTCACTGCAAAAGAGGCTGCTAATTCCCGTTCTGGTTCCATACCAACTGTAGGCGGCATGGAACGATTGGCTACTTGCTCGATCAGTTGTAAATGTTGCGGTAGCATTTTAGCTAAACTATATCGTTCTAATGCCGTTTGACGGGCTTTGACGCGAATTTCTGCCATGCGGGTAGGATGGTCTAAAACTTCATCAATGCGATCGGCTATTTGTTTCGGCGAGAAGTAATCGACTAGCAAACCGTTTTCTCCATCCCGGATCACTTCTCTCACCGGCCCGGTGTCGGAACCGATTACTAAACATCCTGTGGATAGAGATTCAATCATCGACCAAGATAACACGAAAGGTCGGGTTAAATAAACGTGTACGTCGGATGCTTGAATTACTTTTAAATACAGTCCGTAAGGTAGGGGGCCGACAAAGTGAACTCGCGACAAATCTAGCGGCACTTTTTTGAGCATATGGTCTTTGTAAGACTCGCCGTTGGGTAAAGAACGACCGTAACAAACTCTTTCTGAACCGACAATTACAACGTGACAGTTGGGGCGGCGTTCTTGCAAATAGGCGATCGACTCAATAAACTCTGGAAAGCCGCGGTAAGGTTCCATTCCGCGAGATACGTAGGTGACAATTTCATCAACGCCAGACAAGTCTAAGTTGGGCAAAACCAGTTTAGCACCGGGGTCTGGTTTGAAGTAATCTGTATCTACGCCGTCGTGGAGTGTGGATAATTTTTGTTGTAATTCTGGCGGAAATTGCGATCGCTGCCAATAAGTGGGCGACAAACCCCAATCGCAAGAGTATAAATCGATCAGAATCGGCGCATTTTTAATTCTAATTCGAGCCATGTCGTCAACTGTTAAAGGTTCCGCTGGGTCAAAATCTGCGTCGGAACCAATAGCATGATAAAACCACTCAAAATAACACAAAAGCGGCGTATTTGGAAAGGCTTCTTTGACAAACAATGTCGGTCCCCAACCGGAATGTCCGCAGATAATATCGGGTACAAAACCATCGGCTTTGAGTTGTTCTGCCATTCTAAATACGGCTTGTCCGTAGATGACGGCACTTTCTAAAGGGCGGACGTATTGGTGAGTCTGCGGGTGGGGTTCGCGGCTGGGTGTAAATGCTGCTTTGCGAACGCCGGGAATGTTCCATTCGGGACGCTCGTTTTTAGTGCCGAAAACAATTTGATTTTTGGGATTTTCGCCTAAAGCCGTGATAATGTGGCGGTATTGGGCGGGGAAGTTGGGATGGAGAAATAATGCTTTCATTGTCAGTTGTCTGTTGACTGTTGACTGTTGACTGTTGACTGTTGACTGTTGACTGTTGTCTGTTGACTGTTGACTGTTGACTGTTGTCTGTTGACTGTTGACTGTTGTCTGTTGACTGTTGACTGTTGTCTGTTGACTGTTGACTGTTGTTAGTTGGAATAAAATATTTTGATGTGGCTAAAAAGCTTTGGTTTTATTCATTGGGGGTTGGTGCTTTGCAGATCCAGACGCAATCTCGCGGTACGGAAGATGTATTTTTCAGGATGATTTGA
This sequence comes from Microcoleus pseudofavosus SVA1_A4, assembly GCF_036700565.1. Lineage (NCBI taxonomy): Bacteria > Bacillati > Cyanobacteriota > Cyanophyceae > Oscillatoriales > Microcoleaceae > Microcoleus > Microcoleus pseudofavosus. The sequence continues at coordinate 40,789 of NZ_JAUBPE010000021.1, read as the reverse complement.
TAGTTTAAATGGTTGAGAAATTTTTCCATAATTGTATCAGTCATAACTGAAAATGCTGTGCCGTCTCTGTGCCCTAGCAAGTTTTTGTCCCACTCGCTGGCGAATTTTTGCCACCCTAATTCGCTAAAAATATTTGTGTGGTGAAACACGCAAATTCGATCGCCCCGCAGCAGTTTGGGAATTCGAGTCAGGTAGTTGAATATATCTACCGACTCTACGTGTACCATTGTATCGTAACAAAAGCAGACATCGGCTGAACCTGGAGCGATGCCGTCTAATGTTAAACCGTCGAGTTTGACGTAAGAAACGCGATCGTCTCCCAAGCGCGATCGGGCGGCTTGCAGCATTTGACTGGAAATGTCGGCACAAATTAGTCGATCGCAATATTTCAGCAGCAGCGAACCGGTTTTTCCGCCGCCGATACCAATTTCTAAAACCCTATGTTCTTTTTTGATGTAGGGTGCAATAAATTGCTGTTCTATCAGCGCTTCGTATTCGGCTAAGGAGTTGGCTGCACCGGCAGCTTTACCTATCCATTCGTCGCCAATATGGGCAAGTTCGGCATTAGTTTTTTGCCACTGTTGGGCGTAACTGTCCCATGCCCTTTCATAATCTACTCTTGGGCGATCGGTCATTTTTTTATCGTTCATTTTTGATTATTTTATAGTATTGATGGCTCAATTTTCAATATGTTCCGCAAGTCTTCGTTTCTCGTTCCCCTGTTCTACCAATTAGCAATTACGAATGCCCATGCCCCATGCCCCATGCCCCATGCCCCATGCCCCATGATTAATGACTGCTGAAATATGCTTCGCAGAAAATATCTGCATAAGCTTGAGTCATTTCCTCAAAAGTATTGAGTGAATCCAAGACATATTTAGCATTTCCAGCTAACTGCTGTCGCAATGATTTATCCTCCAATAAACTAATCAAAGCTGCAACTAATTCGTCCGGACGATCGGGCGTATAAAACAAACCGTTAATTCCAGGCCGCACTTGTTCTTTAATCCCAAAAACCGGCGAGGTAACAATTGGCAAATCGCACGCCATCGCCTCCAAAATCACTCTCGGAAAACTTTCGACGCGAGAAGTGCAAACAAAAATATCAGCCGCTTTGTAATATTTTCCCGTCTCTCCAGTTTCCGGGACTACTGTCACCCTTTGCCGCAACTCTTCTGGCAATTCCCCCACCAACTCGGCTAATTTATTGCTGTAAATACTCGGGCGATCGCCCACAATAAAACACCTAATTTTATTGTGCCATTTGTCAGGCAAAAGTGAAAGTGCCTTAACTAAATCCTGCTGTCCTTTGCGTTCGCATACCGTTCCCAGTAGCAAAATAACCACATCTTCCGCTGCAACACCTAAACTTTTTCTAGCCAATTCAGAATTCTCCGAATTTTCCAGTTTGCTCAAATCTAAGCCGTTGTGAATCACCGTAAAATTGTGGTGGCTGTTGAGAGGCAAATACCTATCTCGCGTTGCATCTGCCACAAAAATTACCTTGTAAGGAAAGCGAAAACACTCTAAAGCTCTCGCCGCAATCTCCGAACCAAACCTGTTAAAATAAGTTTGCCAAGGTTCGCTTTCGTGCACGTTCCACACCGCCGGAATTCCGATTTGCGACGCCGCATCAACTACAAAAAAGTTTTCTAAAGTATTGGCATAAATTGCATCTACTTTTAAACTAGCAATTTCTGTGCTAAAACTGCGGATGGCTTCATCATAAGCATCGCGCTGGTAGATGTGTTCGAGAGGATTGTCGCGCACAATTACTTCAATTCCCTGCTGTTCGTAAGCTTGACGCAGGGGCCCGTCTGTTGTGCAAAGTACGATCGGCACAATCGCACCCTCAGCCGCCAACTTCACCGCAATTTCGTACTGATGCAGCGGCGCACCAGTGAAATCCAGCGAATTGCTGCACATCAAAACTCTAACAGGATGAATCAAATTCTCTGCTTTTGCTACCAACAAACCAGAATTATTAAATTTTACTTCTTCCTTATTGGTTACATCCGTTACATCCGTTACATCCTTTACAAAATCCGTTGCCGAACCTTCTTCCTTCATAAAAACCCGTCGGGGTTGAATATGAAAATACTCATCTTCTAAAGACAAGTGAGGACTGTAAAAACTGTCATTTTTTCCCGCATACTTGCGTCTAAAAGCCGCCACTTCTTGAGGATTGTCGGTAAAACCCCTAGAAGTTCCCTCTTTGTGCAACAATTCCGCATCGGGACAATATACGCACCGATAACCCAGTTCTAACAGTCGGTATCCGTAATCTGCATCATTGTAAGCAACAGCAAAATTTTCCTCATCAAAACCGCCCAATTCTAAGAACAATTGACGCGGAGTAATCGTGCAAGCGGCTGTTACCGCAGAATAATTTCGCGTTACCATCGCTTGAGAAAGATAGCCTCGATTATCCTTGTTCATCAGCTTAAAAGCGTGACCCGCCAAACCGTGATGCAGCCCGTGAATTATGCCCGCGTGCTGAATTCTGCCGTCGGGATATAAAAGCCTGGCGCCGACTGCACCGACAGCGGGAATTTGAGCGTATCCCACCATTTGACTCAGCCAGCGCGGGTTAATTACTTCAGTATCGTTGTTCAAAAACAATACATATTCGCTATCAACTTGTTCGGCAGCGCGGTTGTTAATTGCTGCAAAACTAAACTTGCCGTCAGGATTTTTGATCCGCAAAACTTGGCAAGTTAATTGCTTTAAATATTCCAGAGTTTTCGGATCGTCGCTTTCGTTGTCGATGACGGCAACTTGATAATTTTTGTATGTTGTAGTTTCTAGAGAATCCAGACAGGCTTTCAGCAATTTTAGCTGATTTTTAGTAGGAATAATTACCGTTACTGACGGGCCGTTATCCGGGAAATCCTGGGCAAATATGCCCAGATTTTCTTGGATCGCCCATGCGTGCTGAGCGACATTGCCGTTAATTTTTCGGCGGTTTAGTGCGTCTTGAATGGCTTTTTGACCTGCGGCAAAACTGGCGGGTTTCGCGGCCCCAGATATGGCTGTAGAACCGGGTGCGGTTCGCCAGTGATACAGCACTAGCGGGAGGTGCGCGACGTGGCGAGAAATTTCGGTTGCTCTCAAGGCAAAATCGTAATCTTGCGAGCCTTCCAAACCTAGTCGCAAACCGCCTATTTGTTCAAAAATGTGTTTTTTTACGGCGCACAAATGACCGAGATACATATAGGAAAGCAGCAGTTCCGGCGACCATTCCGGTTTAAATTGCGGGGCGAATCTGCGACCTTTGGTGTCGATTTTGTCGTCGTCTGAGTAGAGAAAATCGGTTGCTGGATGCGCGGCAAAATATAAGGCGACTTCGCCTAATGCGTCGGGGGTGAGTTCGTCGTCGTTGTCTAAAAACAGGATGATGTCGCCTGTTGCGAGGGCGGCGGCGCTGTTGGTTGCTGCGCTGATGTTGCCGTTTTCTGTACGAAATGTGATGCGGATACGATCGTCCTTTTGGACCCAGTTTTTCAAATTTTCAGCAACAGTGAATTCGGTGCTGCAATCGTCGGCAATGCAGAGTTCCCAGTTTGGATAAACTTGATTGAGCACGCTAGCGATCGCACTTTCAAGAAAATCTATCTGCGGATTGTAAACTGGCATCACCACCGAGATTTTTGGCAGCGGTTCCCGGCAGGATTTTAACCTAGAAATCAAATAATTGCGCGCGCGATCGTTCCACTGATTCACCTCCAGCCAAGCGTCATACCTGTCAATAGGTTTAGGCACGACAAAACCCGCAGGCGGCAGCAAATCTCCCGGCGCAGTAAACTGTTTTTGCTGCCGATAAATCTTCCCCAACTGGCGAATCACCCTGACAATTTCCCAAGGCATCGGCACAATTCTGCCGAGACGCTGTTTTCTCTCCCTCGCCCGCTGCCGGATTGCCTCTATCAAATTCGACAACTCCTCAAATTTATCCGCACTTCGCTGCCAGATATGGTAGCGCCGCACGGTCAATTTTTTTGGCGCTTGAAAATACAAAATTTCCCCGCTTTCTAACTCAGCTTGCAGAGAAACGTGCCATTCACCAGGAGGCAAATCGACAAGGGCCTCAAAGCCACTTTCCGAACTGTTAACCCAGTCGGGAAACACTTCGCCGACATCTTTTCGCCGCAAACCGTAGGCGCATTCTACAGAAGTATCGCCGCACAAAAGGCTTAATTTAGCAATTTTGCGATCGTGGTGACAGCACCAACCTGCAAACACAATTTGACCCTGACGCTGTTCCCAGACCACTGGTACATCTAACGATGCTTGAATCGTTGAAACTAACAGCGGATAAGCGGCCAAAAGGTGCCATTTACCTCGCTCGTCTTGCGCTTCCAGCAGCACTTTGTGGCGGCCCGCAGGCGCTTCCAATTCAATTGTAAAACCAGAGTTTTTTGCAGCGGTAATATTAGATTTTGCGGGCGCTATATCGTTTCTTTCTCTCCCGTAAACAGCCGAGAAACTCTTATTCTCAATTCTGGCTCTGACTGCTTTTATCTGTCTTTTTGTGTTAAAAACCCAGCCCGCAATTAGCAGTTTGGAATCGCAAACTTGCCAAGTAGTGGGTTGGTCTAACGAAAAAATAAATTTAGGGAACAAGTCGCGAATTATGTGCTGAACAATCGACCATTGTTCTTTTATTTGCCACCAGCCAGAAGACTTGATTGCAGCAATTTCTGCCTGGAATCTTTCTGTTTCATGGCGCGATTGTTCTAAATCTTCCAGAGTTTCCTTTAATTTTTCCTGAGTTTGACTTTGTACTGTTTCCAACCACAATAACTCAGCTAACTTTTGGTCTAATTTAAATTCTTTTTCTTCAAATTGTACCTGGGTTTTCCCTAATTTTGCTTCTAATTCCAAGACTTTCGCTAAAGCTGTTTGAAATTGCGCTTCTTTGCCTGCAAGCTGTACCTGAGTTTGTCCTAATTCTGTTTCTAATCCGAGGAGTTTCGCTAAAGCTTCTTGAAATTGCGCTTCTTTGCCGGCAAGCTGTACTTGAGTTTCCCCTAATTCTGTTTCTAACTCCAAGACTTTTGTTAAAGCTTCTTGAAATTGCGATTCTTGACCGGCAAGCTGTACCTGAGTTTGCCCCAATTCTGTTTCTAATCCGAGCAGTTTTGCTAAAGCTTCTTGAAAATTTGATTCTTTCCCTGCAAGCTGTACTTGAGTTTCGCCTAATTTTGTCTCTAATCCCAACACTTTCGCCTGAGCGTGGTGAAATTGTTCTTGCCACTGTTTGACTTCGGAATTGCTGTTTTTTTGCTGTTTTTCCAGCAAGCGGATTTTTAGCCAATCTTCAAAAGGCCAGACTGGAGATGCTGGGAAATGAATCACTCGATCGATCGCGAATTTCGATTCGCTGCTCAGATTTCCTGCTTGGGTTTCCAAAAATTGATAAATTTCTAATGCTTCGGGAAAATATTCTTCTATTAAACTCGGTCTGTGACTTTTGACAATATCGTTGACTAATAAAGATTCTTCAAAATTGTCGCCCGGTATCGCACCTAAATTAACATTAAATTTGTCGTTGACTCGCTCGATGAAAAGTTCGGGAGTGTTGCCGATCGGGTAAACGTTTGCTAGCAGACAGCGATCGGGAAAACGTTCGTAAAGTTCTAAGACTTTTTGATTGTAGTGAATCCACATTTTTACTGCCATTTCGGGATTTTGCAGCAAGCTGACATCGGTTCCCCGGCGGTACAGGGAATCGACTACTTCCCAGGGCGATCGATAAACACAGATAAAATTAGCTTCAGGGAGCAAATTCAGCCAAAAATCCCAAAAAAGGGCTGTTCGGGGGTCTTTCCAGCCCCAATGTTTGTGAGTTTGTTGATTTTGGTCGATCGCCCGTTTGGCGATTTCCACGTATTCTGCTGCTACCGGAATCGTTTTTTCAAACGTACAGCCGAGTTCATCAATACCGTGCGATCGCAAAACACTTTTGTGAAACTCCACAAAATCAACATTCTCGAAATGACCTTTCACATTTCCGTCAGCCGGGCCCACTAACTTTTTGCCAATATCAACCCCGACTTCCTGAAACAAAGAAGCTGTTAAAGACGTACCGGAACGGTGCATTCCCGTAACAATAAAAACCGACGGTTTGCTGTCATTTGTACTCACAATTTCTCTCCCTCCCCCTAATTCCCACACCAAATTTACTCGCTACTCTCCCGCTAAGCCCAGCGACCGCCTGACTTGAAACCACGCGGTTCTCAGCTTCCAGAACTTGCTGCTTTCCATTGCCAAAACCCGACAGTTCGCTTGCTCTAGTTCTTGCTTGACATTAATTAGCTGATTTTCGGTTTTCTCCAACTGCATTTGCACAGATACTAATTGATTTTGAGTTTGCTCCAACTGCGTGTGAACTGAAATTAATTGACTTTGAGTTTCTTGCAAATGCGTTTGAGATTCTTCCAACTTACTTTGAGTAATCATTAACTTACTTTGACTTTGCTCCCATTCTATTTTAGCCGAAGCTAACTGAGTCTCCATTAGTTGGATTTTAGTCTGAGTAGACCCCAAAAGAGACTGCGATTGCCTTTGGCTCAGCAGCGATTTCACAGTGCAAGTTTCCATAATCCACTCCGCACCGTAGTTATTGATTGCTTTAACTATTAACACATCCTGTGGCGTCACAGTGTTTTTCGGTAAATAACAGCGCCAACCAGACTGCAAAGCAGCATCTGTTTTAAAATATCCAGCCACATCCGACCTATTGTAAAAAGGCTCGCATTTCTCTACTAATTCGCCGTTTACCAGCACTTGCACCTCCTCAATGCGGCCCTCCTCGTTCACATCGGCAGCCCACCCTTCCAGATACAAATTATCCTTAGTAGTTAAAGCAGCAACATCAACATATCCTTCCGGGTGGTGAGTGAATTTCAAACTAGAAAATTCTCTATTCAGTTGATTTGTAACCACATACAAATCCTGAAACCTGCATATGCCTTTTTCAATTCGATGCACAAATGCTTTGCCGCCACTAACTCTATCGACAATTTCTCTAACAAACTTTTCCGTTACATAAGTTGTGCCGTATTCTTCCTTGTCTAAAGACTGACTTTCGCTATCGGCGCTAAACAGAATTCCTTTTGCCGGCATTTCTACGTGAGATTCCAGCAGACTCTCGTCGTGAACACTGAACATCAAAATCCCGTCTGGAGTCAACAAATCGTACAAATTTTGCAGCCAACTCGTAAAAGTTCTTTCCGGCATATGGCTGAAAAAAGAATTAGCCAGAATGCAGTCAAACTTTCGGTCAATTAAATAATTTTCTGGTTTTCCCGTCGAGACAATACCGCTGACTCCCAAGTATTCAGTTTGAAACTTGACCGCGTTAGCATAAATATCAGAAACCCAAATTTTTTCCGGCGGCATTTCCTGAATCAAAAACCGCGTAAATCGACCGTAACCGCAGGCAAAATCTAGAAAAGACGGTACATTTTCAAAACTCCCAAAATGCCAATCCACAACTTGTTTAACGGTATCGAGGATGCGGCGTCCGATCGCATAATAGCGCACGAAAGCCCGATCGCGATCGTCTTTGACGTTGTTCAAGCTGAACAAATACATTTCATCGTCTTCGCAGATATTCCGTTTAAAAGCTTCGGGAAACTTAGCTCGATCTTGAATAAATGCTTTGATTACGGGATTTTCGAGTAAATCTAAATTGATATCGCTCATTGTTTTTACAGAATTTTAGATAACCTCGGTTGACTGCTCTTTCACCAGAGAATCAGCATTAACAGTTAAACACGGTTCGATCAGCAAGTCAACGATGCCGTTACCGCAAGACTCAGTACAAGACTGAACTCTAAACATCGCCACATCAACGCAGCGATCGAGATAAGTTAAATCCCCATCAACCGTTCCCACAACCCCCGCATTCAAAAAATAAACCCCCGGATTCAGCAAACATTTAAACTGAAACTTCACTACAATTGTCGTTCCCGCTTCCACATACCGAACTGACTGAGTAGAAGCCTTCAAAGAAGCACCAGCCAACTCAAAACCGCTAATCGTTTTAATCAACATTCCAAATCTAACTTTGGAAGTTGACCGCGAGAAAGTGACAGAGTAAGTGTAAATATAATCTTGACGGCCGATCAAGTGATTTACCAGATTTCCCTTCAGCGTCTCGATGCGGGGGTTGATAATTTCCGCTCCGCGAGACGGATACCTCACCGTATTCGAGGGTATCATCCCCGGATCGTAAAATTCATCATAATATTCCTTGGGTTTGGAGAGATGTTGCTCGGGTTTAACTTCCCTCTTTGTGCTTTCTAAATTAGCATCCTGAAGTTTGTCTTGACTTTCCTGTTTTGTCAGTTGGTTCAGGGCTCGAATATCTGACTTCAACCCCAGAACTTGATCCGGATCGGCATAAATCAGCTTTTGATACTTAGAAATTACCACCTTCGGCGTGTGAGCGAGCAGCAATTCTCCGCTATCCATTAAAATCGCCGACGTACAAAGTTGCACCACAGAAGTAGCAGCGTGAGAAACAAATAAAATCGTTCCGCCACCTTCCTGAATGCTTTGCAATCGAGCAAAACACTTGCGCTGAAAAGCTTCGTCGCCCACCGATAGCGCCTCGTCAACCACCAAAATATCCGGCTCGACGCTAGTCGCGACGGCAAAAGCCAGCCTGACAAACATACCGCTAGAATAAGTCTTGACTGGCTGGTCGATAAAATCTCCAATATCAGCAAAAGCAGCTATATCGTCAAACTTTTGTTCAGTTTCTTTTTGATTGAATCCCAGTAATTGAGCGTTAAAAAACACATTTTGCCGCCCGGTAAATTCCGGGTTAAACCCGCTTCCGAGTTCCAACAAAGCGGAGACTCGCCCTTTAACATCGACGCTTCCTGCGGTAGGCGTCAGCGTCCCCACAATTATTTGCAAAAGAGTGCTTTTTCCCGAACCGTTGCGACCGACAATTCCCAGAGTTTGTCCTTGAGGAATTTCCAGATTGATGTCGTGGAGAGCCCAAAATTCGTCAGCAAGTTTTTTGCGGGGGTAAATAATTTCCTTTAAGCGGTCTCCTGGACGATCGTACCGCTTAAAACATTTGGAAACATTTTTTAGTGAAATTACATTTTCTGTCATTTGCAGCAGTCAATCGATTTTAGATTTTAGATTTTAGATTTTAGATTGACTTTATATCTAAAACATATTTACACCACCATCGATTTTAGATTTTGGATTTTAGATTTTAGATTGACTTGATATCTAAAACAAATTTACAGCACGTCAGCAAAAGCGGGACGCAAACGCCGGTAAACCGCCAAACCTGCACAAAATATAGCAGCAGAAATGAGCGTGGCGACACCCCATTCGCCCCAGTGCTTGACTTCTCCAAGCAGTATGAGGTCTCGATAAACCTCCGAGATGGCGGCCATTGGATTCAGCCAAAATATCCACGCTCGCCACTCTTCGGGGATGATTGATGCTGGATAGACGATCGGCGTCAAATAAAACCAAAAATTTAGAATAACACCTAATGTCTGAGGAATGTCTCGCAAAAACACCGTCAAGCCCGCTGTCAAATATCCCAAACCCGCTGTCAGCAGCAACTGAGGAACCCAAACCAGCGGCAGCAAGCATAAAGTAGCGTTGAGCTTTTGCGAGGACACTGCCACTATGACAATCAAAGCTGCTAGACCAAGAGAACTTTCAATAAAAGCTGTAAAAATCGGTACTAGCGGCAGCAAACCGAGGGGAAATACCACTTTTTTGACTAAATTCGGCTGCCCCACCACCGATACTCCCGACTTGATCAAACCGCTGGTGAAGGCACTCCAAGGCAGCAAACCTGCAAACAGCCAGACTCCAAATGTAATGTCGCTGTTTTCCGGGAAGCCTGCAAGGCTGAGTTTTACCTTGAGGACGATCGAAAATACGTATGTGTAAATCACCAATTGCGATAGCTGATTCAGCAGCGGCCAGAAATTGCCCAGAATCGAGCCTTTGTATTGAGCTTCCAAGTCCCGGCGCACCAATGTTGCCAGCAGATTCAGCTTCGCCCAGCGCCGGGGCGTACTTCCGGGCAGCCTGCCGCCCGCCCTTCGGGCTTTTTGGGCAACTCCTTTCACCGTTCTCAGCAATTTTTTCGCCCTCGTTCACTACCTTCACACCTAAATCAACTCAAGCTACAATTGTGCAGCTTTTGCTAAACCGCAATTATTCCACAGCCCCGCCGCTTTGATCAAGCATCTGTCACTCTGGCGAAGGATGTTATTTTAGCCGATCGCACCCCGCACTGCCGAACCGATCGCTAGTTTTTGCTCGCTGTCGTAGCCCCACCGCTGGAAAAATTCCTCATACTCGCCGTTGGCACTCTGCAAACTTGCTAGCATTTGCGACGCTATAGTTTGACAGGCGGGCATTTGCAGCATTTGAATTAAATTGCGCGATCGCTCCTGCACTCTAGCAGAACCGGCCGCCATTTCCTCGCTTTGATGGCGCGAATGATACACGGCCATTGCCGCCGACATCGCCAAATTTTTCACCAGCAGTTCTGCTACGATCTCAGGAGCCGATCGCAGCGCCTCGACTACTCCGGGTGACGGTCGATCTGCCTCCTGTCGATCGTCCGTCAGATAAGTAACAAAAAACCCCCTAGCGCCGTTCTGTGTTTTCACCAGAGAAGCCACAGCTTGCTCGATAAGAGGCTGTGAAAGTCGATCGGCCTCAATTTGGGACAATAAAGATTGAGTCAGCTCGATCGCCCCCTCAAAAGTTATGCTTTCCGATGCTAATAAAGAAGATGGAATACTCATAACGAGCTCAATAATTGTAAAGATTCTGCTAACAATTGTAAACAATTCCCGCTGCCCGATCGCAGATAAATATGGCAATTATCTCCTCCAAACAACAGCCCCCCGACCCAAATCTACCCGAAGACATAGCCCCAGCCCGTCGCAAAAAAGCCGCCAAACCCCAGGCGGAATCTTTGCTAGAATCGCAAGAACTACCCGACGAAATCAACAGCAAACAAGACGACAAAATCCGACCCCAGCGCTTAGCTGAATACATCGGACAAAAAGACTTGAGAGAAGTTTTGGCGATCGCAATTGCAGCCGCCAAATCCCGCGGCGAACCGATGGATCACCTGTTACTGTACGGGCCGCCAGGGTTAGGCAAAACCACAATGTCGCTAATTCTAGCAGCAGAAATGGAAGTTGAATGCAAAATCACCACAGCCCCAGCCCTAGAAAAACCGCGAGATATTGTCGGATTGCTGATCAACCTCAAAGCAGGCGACGTGCTGTTTATCGACGAAATTCACCGTTTATCTAAAGTTACAGAAGAAATCCTCTATCCGGCGATGGAAGACTGCCGCTTAGATATTACGATCGGTCAAGGAAAAAGCGCCAAAATCCGCAGCATTCCCCTGAAACCATTTACCTTAGTAGGAGCAACCACAAAAGTCGGATCTCTGACATCACCGCTGCGCGATCGCTTCGGCTTGATCCAAAGATTGCGCTACTACGAAATAGACGAACTCAGTCTAATTGTCCAAAGAACCGCCCAAGTTCTCGACACTAAAATCACCCCAGAAGGAGCCACAGAAATTGCCCGCCGAGCTCGCGGAACGCCCCGCATAGCTAACCGCTTGCTGCGGCGAGTTAGAGACTACAGCGAAGTCAAAAATTTAAAGCCAATTGATGCCGAAGTGGCATCAGTCGCCCTAGAATTGTTCAACGTCGATCCGCTAGGTTTGGATTGGACCGATCGATGCCTTTTGACAGCAATGATCGAAAACTTTAACGGCGGCCCGGTTGGTTTAGAAACTCTCGCGGCTTCCACAGGAGAAGACACTCAAACAATTGAGGATGTATACGAACCGTACTTAATGCAAATCGGATTTTTGCAGCGGACAAGTCGGGGCAGAATTGCCACAGCGGCTGCTTGGAAACACTTAGGTTTACTCGAAGAGAAGGAGTAGAAAATGGTACAGATACAAACAAAAACACTAACTTTGTCCGAGTTTCTAAAACTGCCAGAAACAGAACCAGCTAGCGAATATATCAACGGTGAAATCATCCAAAAACCAATGCCACAAGGAAAACATAGCAGGATTCAAGGTGAATTAGTCCCAGCCATCAATGTCGTAGTTAAAAAGCCGAAAATTGCCTTAGCTTTTCCAGAATTGCGGTGTACTTTTGACGGCAGATCGATCGTGCCAGATGTCACAGTATTTACTTGGGACAGAATACCTGTCGATCAAAATGGGGATGTTGCTAATGTATTTAAAACTTACCCAGATTGGACAATTGAAATTCTCTCTCCAGGCCAGAGTCAAACTAAAGTAACTGGGAATATTTTACACTGTTTGAAAAACGGCACTAAAATGGGTTGGCTGATCGATCCGATGGTGCGCTCGATCTTAATTTATCCCCCTGGAAAGCAACCGGAACTTTTAGCCAAACCCGAAGAATTGTTGCCGGTTCCAGATTGGGCAGCAGAATTGCGGCTGACGGTTGGAGATTTATTTGGGTGGTTGAAACTATAGCAGAAGTCAATCGATTTTAGATTTTAGATTTTAGATTTTAGATTCTAGAATTGACCCCACGGATGAATCCGGGGGCGATCGCAAGATGATTCGGAGCTTTTTTTCTTCCTCCACGGATGAATCCGGGGGCCCGGACCTAATTACTTTCGGTCAGTTGACAGTTGACAGTTGACAGTTGTTATTGGGTACCAATTATTTTCCCGGCTGTGCCTCCAATTACCAATTACTAATTCCAATTACCAATTACCAATTACTAATTCCAATTCCCAATTCCAATTACGCATTACCAATTACCAATTCCCAATTCCCCATGTTAATATCCCTCCGAATAGAAAACTTTGCCTTAATTGACTGCCTGGATCTAGAATTTGGCCCGAGTTTGAACGTATTTACAGGGGAAACCGGTGCCGGCAAATCGATTATCCTAGATGCGATCGATGCAGTTTTGGGCGGGAAAGTCGATCGCCGATCGATTCGCACCGGAGCAGCGCGGGCAATATTGGAAGCTACCTTTGAATTGGACTCATCCGCGGCTCTGTGGCTGGGCGAGCAAGAAATCGAACCCATAGACGGAAATTTAGCCGTTTGCAGCCGGGAAATTAACGCATCTAGCGGTGCTTTGCGGAGCCGATCGCGCTTGAACGGAATTCTCGTCAACCGCCAGTTAATGGAGCAACTGCGCGATCGGCTCGTCGAAATTACCGCCCAAGGCCAAACCGTCCACCTCGGACAAGAAACCCTCCAGCGAGAATGGCTCGATTTATACGGCGGCAAAAAGCTCGCTGAAGCGCGATCGACGATCGGCTCCGCGTGGCTTAGAGCCAGCACCGCCAAAACAGCCCTCAAACGCAGGCGTCAGTCGGAACAGCAGCGGCTGCAAAGACTTGATTTGTTAGAATACCAAGTCCGAGAACTCGGCGAAGCCCACATCGAAGACGCCGACGAACTCGAACAGCTAGAACACGAATCAATCCGGCTCACCCACATCGTCGAATTGCAGCAGCAGAGTTACCGAGTTCACCAAGCCCTGTACCAAAACGACGGCGACAGCGCATCAGCCGCCGACTTATTGAGCAAAGCTGAAGTAATTTTAAGCGACATGGCAGTTTACGATGTGCAGTTGCAACCAATCCTAGAAATGGTCAGCGATGCTTTAGCTCAAGCCACAGAAGCCAGCAGGCAAATTAGCAGCTACGGCGAACAATTAGAAGCAGATCCCGAAAGACTTGAAGAAGTAGAAGAGAGAATTCGCGAACTCAAACAAATTTGCCGAAAATACGGGCCGCTCAAAGAAGCGATCGCCTACTACCAAAGCATCCAAAACGAACTAAACGAACTTTTAGAAGGAGGCGAGTCAATGGAAGCCTTAGAACTCGCATATGAGACCGCTTTAGAGCAATTAAAAGACGCTTGCAGCCACCTCACAACCCTGCGGCGGCAAGCAGCCCTCAAACTCGAAACCCACCTCGTAGCAGAACTTAAACCGTTAGCAATGGAAAAAGTGCAGTTTCAAGTTGAAATCTCGCCTTGTACCCCAACCGCCACCGGTGCCGACCAAATCGCCTTTTGTTTCAGCCCCAATCCGGGCGAACCGCTGCAACCCCTGGGCGCGATCGCCTCCGGGGGAGAAATGAGCCGCTTTCTGCTCGCCATCAAAGCCTGTTTTTCTCAAATAGAAAGCGCCGGTACGCTGATTTTTGACGAAATCGACGCCGGAGTCTCCGGGAGAGTCGCCGGCGCGATCGCCAAAAAACTCTACCAACTGTCCGACAAACACCAAGTTCTCTGCGTCACCCACCAGCCGCTGATCGCCGCGATGGCTGATTTTCATTTTCGCGTCAACAAACAGACGATCGAAGCAGAACCAAGTATCGGCGAACCCGCAGCCGACTCCGAACCACTTGAACGCACAGTAGTCAGAGTTGCCGCCCTCAACAGCGAGCAGCGGCGCGAAGAACTCGCCCAACTCGCCAGCGGCCGCTCAGCAACAGAAGCCATCGCCTTCGCCGAATCCCTGCTCGTCGAAGCCGCCGGATTGCGCCAAACTCAGTCGGCCAAAGCCTGACCGCACCCTCAAGCCGATCGTGGGGTTAAAAGGCGGAGTTTTTTCAGAGCCGGAGGTTACACTAAAAATATCAACCGCAAATTTGACAAAAAAAGCTGAAAACCCCGTGAATTTAGTGGGATGAAAGCTAAGAGCAGCAAAATTGAGAGAAATTCTAGTTAAAAACCACAATTGTGTAGAGAAGGGCACACATCACTAGCAACTGCTGGTGTCACAATTGCGGCTAGTCCCACAAAGCCATCCCTCTTTCAGCAGTCCTCCCTGCAGTACGCATTCATGTTCCTGCGGGCGATCGGAGCGAAGACAGGCAGAACCTACTTAAACCAGGCACGCACAATGTCAAAATCAGTCAATAAACCATTTAAACAGGATTTGCATTCCCTAAAAAGAGTGCAGGAATGCCACAGCAGCGTTACCCTCCCACCTTCGGTTCACCAGCAATCCAACTGAATTTCCTCGGTTCTGTGGCCGGAGTTCTGTAAACTGGGAAATACTTTCACACATACTCAAGTATTGTGCGACCTGTGACCCCCTAATCAACTTGCCCGCTCTCCTAGCTTAGAGACTAACCCTTACACTTAAGCTTCTGTAAAGGTCTATGAAATCTGCATCTTCCACCAATTACTCTTCTATGGACAACGTGATAGATGTCACTGTTGTCGGCGGTGAAAATCATCATCAGGAACACTATTCTCCCCCGGACTTGAGGAGCAGTGAAATTATCCTGCACCAAGGAAACATCTCCAGCATTCTCGCGCTCCTAAATAAGCAAAGTTTCGGAGTAGTAGTTAAGGAAGTAGAAGAAAAACTTAAGGTTGTCAATCAAACCCTGGGAATGCTCGACAATATCCTTGAGAGTGAGGGATTTGACGCTATTCTCAACGAGATGTTGGAGTCTATTACCCTCAAAACAGGGGAATTGCTCAATGCCAATCGCAGCACGATATTTTTATTAGATGACGAAAAAAATGAACTCTGGGCGAGAATCGCTAAAGATGAGAATGGCAAAAACCTAGAAATCAGAGTTCCCGCCCACGTAGGCATTGCAGGAGAGGTCGCCACGTTCCAAAAAGTGGTTAACATCCCTTACGATTTTTACAACGACGAACGATCGGCTAACGCAAAAAAAACCGATGAAATAACGGGCTACCGCACTTATACAATGCTGGCAATGCCCCTGATAAATGAAGAAACAAAAGAGTTAGTAGCAGTCGTTCAACTGATTAATAAACTAAAACCGAACCACGAAAATTACGCCACTTTAGACGAACAAATCGACCGGGCTGGATTTACTAAAGAAGACGAACAAGTTTTTACAGAATTTGCTCTCTCGATTCGCCTAATTCTAGAATCGTCCAAATCTTTCTACGCAGCAACTCAGAGACAGCGGGCAGCCACGGCGCTGATCAATGCCATCACCGCTCTTTCTAAGAGCAGTCTAGACTTAGAAGATACCCTAAAAAGGGTGATGGATCAGGCCCAACAACTCATGAACGCCGATCGCAGCACCCTGTGGCTAATTGACGAAGATAGAAACCAACTGTGGACAAAAATCCCGATCGCAGGTCAACTTCAAGAAATTCGCATACCCAGAACAGCCGGTTTCGCAGGCATCGTCGCCCAATCCAGCGCACCGCTGCTGATTCCCTTTGACGTGTACGACGATCCCCGCGCTGCAACTTCCAAAGAAGTGGATCAAAAGTCGGGGTATCGCACTTGCAGTATGCTGTGTATGCCGGTGTTTAACTCCGACCACAAATTGATTGGTGTCACCCAATTAGTTAATAAAAAACGACAAGGAGAATTCCCGCCCTACAACCCGGAAGATTGGCCGCACGCCCCCGAACAGTGGAAAGCGAGTTTCAATCGCAACGACATGGAATTTATGGAGGCGTTTAACATCCAAGCAGGAGTCGCCCTGCAAAACGCCAAACTGTTTGCTGAAGTCAAACAGCAAGAACAAAGACAAAAAGATATGCTGCACGCCTTGACTAACGGCGTGATTTCTACCGATAAAAAAGGCCATATAGTAGCGACAAATCCCAGTGCAAAAAAATTACTGGGTGTCAGCGATGCCGAATTAGCCGAAGGTCAATCTTTGCGCGAGTTAATTAAGTTAGAAAAAGGCGATTTTGCCAAATGGTTCGATGCGTCTTTGTCTCCCGAAGATGATAACGACCGCCAGCAGTATTACCCCGATCAAGTTTTGCTTTCCTTTGAAGGAAAATCGCAGAGTATCAATCTCTCGATTAACTCAATGACCGACGCTACCGACCCCAGCAAGGTCAACGGCGCATTAGTCGTCATGGAAGATATTAGCAGCGCCAAGCAAGTCAAAAACTTGATGTACCGCTACATGACCCCAGAAGTAGCCGAAGCGCTGTTAGCTTCAGGGGATACAGGATTGGGCGGCAAGCGCAAAAACGTTTCGGTGCTGTTCTCAGACATTCGCAGCTATACCACACTTACGGAAAAATTGCAACCCGAAGAAGTGATAGTGATGCTCAACAAATATTTTGAAGTGATGGTAGATGTCGTATTCGAGTACGGAGGCACTCTCGACAAGTACATCGGCGACGCTCTGATGGCAGTTTTTGGCTCTCCAGCACCCCTAGAGGATCATGCTTGGTGCGCTATGCAAACAGCAGTGAAAATGCGGGAAAAACTGGCAGAGTTCAATCAAGATCGCGTGGCAAATGGCGAACTGCCGATCGGCATCGGTATGGGCGTAAATTCCGATGAAGTTGTCAGCGGCAACATCGGCAGTAGCAAACGCATGGAATTGACTTCGATCGGAGACGGCGTAAACCTCGCCTCTCGCTTAGAAGGCGCCAGCAAACAGTACGGCACCGACTTGATCGTCAGTGACAATACTTACAGAGATTATGCCGATCGGCTCTACGTGCGAGAACTCGACTTTATTACCGTCAAAGGCAAAAGCGAACCCGTAATCGTTTACGAACTCGTCGGCATCCGCGAGGGATACTCGCCAGTGGGCAAGTCACTAACCGAAACACAACAAAAAATTGTAGAACATTACAACAAGGGCCGCGAACATTACAAAACTCCAGTCAGCCAAAAACTCTCAGAAAGTGAGGTGAAAAACATCTTAAATGATGTCGCCGAAATGCCAGAGGCAGAGATTAAGAACCTGTTATACAATGTCGAGGAACAGTTGGAACACGAACTCAAGAACCTGTTACATCAACTGAAAAAGCTGTCAGAGTACGACCCGAAAAACCTCTGTGAAGCAGACAAACTCATCGTGCTGTTGCAGCCAGAAATCCGACTGCTGAAATTGGAAGGAATTAAAAACCTCTCCGAAGACGAAGCCAAAATGCTGCTGCAAGCAAAAATCAAGCCGCTATCAGCAGACGATATTAAATACTTGGAAGAAGGCGAAGTCAAAAAGCTGTTGGAAGCAGACATCTTAGAACCATCAAATCCCCAAATCAAAAGGCTGAAAGCTGCAGAGATCAGGCGGCTATTGCAGGCTAAAATTAAAAGTCGGGCCTCCGAGACAGTTGCAGAAATGTTAGATGAGGAATTTGAAAATCTGGGACTCGATCGGGTAAAAAAACTGCTGAGCGAGTTTAAGAAAGCCTTAGAACCAAAAGCCAAGCAAGCTTTTACAGACGCCAAACGCGAATTTGACGCTGTTCTGAAAGTCGATCCCAAAAACAAGGCAGCTAAGTTGCACGTCGATCGCTGTATGTTATTTAAGCATAGTGTTTCAGACGTACTCAACTGGGACGGCGTGTGGAATCTCACAGAAAAATAGCAGTGGCCCGCAGCCAATGCTCGGGGTGGCCACAGGGGGCGGGCGGGGGCGATCCAATAGCTGCAAGCTTCGTTAACGGGCGATCGGGGGTGCGCCTCCCATCCCACCAATTAACCTTAATATCCTGTTGGAGCAATTTTAAATAAGCTCCAACAGGTATCATTGTTAGATAACGGGGACTTGAACTCCCTAACTCGCTTGCGCCAGATGCCCGCGTTTCGCCCTACCTGCGACAACAAACAAAGCACTTCTACCATGAGAAGAGCTTAAAAAAATAGTTAGGAGTTGCGCCCGCATTACCCAGTTTATGACAAAAATCTTGGGGAAAGACGACGAAACATCCGCTCAGAAACCGGGTTTTTGAACCCGCGCGCGTAAGTCTTAATAACTTTGGCGGCTCCTAAAAACAGCTTGCTTTCAGCAGATAGTCAACGTTCCTGTCTTAGATATAGAAAACTACTAGCATCAGTTATGGATAATTGGAATTCGCAGTCGGGAGATATTGAGTGGGTAGATCAGGTTTACCAACTATTACTAGAGATTGCTCGCAGCTCGCTGTCAGATATCCCCAGAATCCCCGAAAACATCGCTCAAAAGTCTCTTCCTCTGATCCAGAAATCACAAAGCATTCAGCAAAGACCACAGGGGCACGGATTTAAATCCGATTCCTTTTCGGTAAACGATATTGAATGGGTGGCTCAAGTCCGCCAACTGCTCGAAGAACTGACCGGCGAGTCTTTGTCGGAGCGGCCAAAAATGCCGCAAAACCTGGCGGGCCGAGCTTTGAGTCTGGCAGATAAGGCACAAAGCATCAAAGAAACAATAGAAGAAAATGCAGCCGGCAGCCCAACAGATGAAGATGAGACTTCCTTGGAGTCTCCAGACGCGCTGCTGAACCTTTTGCACCAGAGTTTAAAAAGTCAGCGCGCCAAAAGCTACAAACCCGACGCTCCCGAATGGCAGCAAGTCTTGACTCTGCTAGATGTAGTGCAGTCAATTTACAAGCAAATTCAAAGTTAAATTCAAGCTTCAATCAGGGGCGTCTTCCGCAGTGGGCGATCGCCTTAAGTAGATCGGCGCCAAAAAAACAATAATATTCGATCGCTAGGGGCGGCTTTTACCAACAATTTCCGCCTAAAACCAATCATCTCGTAAACCCGCCCCACCCAACGATAAATCGCTTAAACAAGTACAGACAATTGTATTTTTGTCAACTAAACTAGATTTAATCGCTTCTAGGGCAGGAGAACATGAGCGGACAAAACATCGGCGATTTGTCAGGAGAAATATTAGCCGATCGCTATCAGTGCGATCGGCGGCTCGGCAAGCAAGCAGGACGGCAAACCTTACTTGCCCGCGACTTAAAAACGCAACAGCAAGTAGTAGTCAAACTCCTCTCATTCAGCAGCGACTTTAACTGGGAAGACTTAAAACTGTTCGAGCGAGAAGTCGAAACCTTAAAATCCCTATCCCATCCCGCAATTCCCCGATATCTCGACTCCTTTGAAATCGACACTCCCAACCGCAAAGGATTCGCCCTAGTTCAGACTTACATCGAAGCCAAATCCCTACAAGAATATCTCTCAGACGGCCGCACCTTCAGCGAAAGCGAAGTCAAACAATTAGCCACAGCATTATTAGACATCCTCGCCTACCTGCACCAGCGACAGCCTCCGGTGATTCACCGCGACATTAAACCCAGCAATATTTTACTCAAAAATCGATCGGGTAACAGCGTCGGCGAAGTCTACCTAGTAGATTTCGGTGCAGTTCAAACCCTAGCAACCCAACAAGGAAAAACAGTCACCGTTGTCGGAACCTACGGCTATATGCCGCCCGAACAATTTGGCGGGAGAGCCGTTCCCGCTTCCGACTTATACGGCTTGGGAGCAACATTAATCGCCTTAATTACCAAGCAGCATCCAGCCGATTTACCGCAGAAAGATTTGCAGATCGAATTCGAGCAAGTCACCCAACTGAGTCCAGGTTTTACCAATTGGTTGAAGTGGATGACGCATCCGAGTTTAGAGCGCCGTCCCGCCTCAGTTCAGATTGCAAAAGAAGTTCTCGAAAAACCACAAACAATAAATAAATATTCCCTACCATTGAAACAGGGAAAAACCGTGAATACCTTTAGCTTGTTCTGGAATGCGATCGGGCGCAGCACTTGGATGGGAACTCTAGGTGTAGGAGCTTGTGCAGCAATTTACGGCACCTTTCTTTTTCCGGTACTGGTGACAATTATCGGAGGATTGATCGGTCTTTTTCTCGGCTTGCTGCTGGGGTTGGTGAACGGAATAATCGTAGGAATTGTGACCCGCTTGTGGTTTTTTCCCCTAACTAATCCCAAACTTCACCGACAGGTTTTAACTGTAATTAGTATCGTCCTCTGTACCTCGACAAGCATCGTCTTCTTTCGGATAATGGGTTTGAATGACCGAAATGATTTGGGTGGTGAGATTTTCGGGGTGCTTGCACCGTCACTAATTGCAGGACTGTCAATGGGGGGAAGTAGCAAGTCTATTGCCCGGTGGTATCAAAAAGAAAGTGGACTGTAATCTAAAATTTAGAGAGCGCTGGCTCACTCCGAGCAAATAAACCGGGTTTTTTGGCGAATGTTGGGGTTGCAACGAAGTATTTTTGTAAAAACCCGGTTTCTGGGTTCCGATGATCACCTCAAATTCAAATTAATGTAAAAAACATGACTAGCAAAATATTAGCAGAACGCTACGAAGTGCAGCGACAACTAGGAAAACAAACTGGTCGCCAAACGCTGCTGGCTCGTGATTTGCAAACTCAAGAATTAGTTGTCATCAAACAGCTATTCCTCGGTAGCGATTTTGAATGGCAAGACCTCAAGCTATTTGAACGGGAAGCAGAAACTTTAAAAGCACTCGATCGCCCAGCAATTCCTCGCTACCTCGACTACCTGGAAATTGACGAACCAGACACTAAAGGATTTGCCTTGGTACAGACTTATGTAGAGGGGAAAACTTTGGAAGAGCATTTGCGGTCGGGACGTACTTTTAGCGAAAATGAGGTGAAAGAATTAGCTAAATCGTTGTTAGAAATTTTGATTTATTTGCACGAGCAAAATCCACCTGTCATTCACCGCGATATTAAACCTAGCAATATTTTACTGCACAGCAGATCAGGTCACTCGGTGGGACAAGTTTATTTAGTTGATTTCGGTTCGGTGCAGAACCAAGCTGCAAAATTTGGCGGCACAATTACAGTAGTGGGAACTTACGGATATATGGCACCAGAACAATTTGGCGGGCGCTCGGTTCCGGCTTCTGACCTCTACGGTTTAGGTGCAACTTTAATTTATTTGGTAACGGGTTTGCATCCCGCAGAACTGCCGCAGCAGGATTTGAGAATTCAATTTGCCGATCGGGTAACGCATCTCAATTCTAATTTAATTGATTGGCTAGAGTGGATGACAGAACCGAGTTGGGAAAAACGGTTATCTTCGGCTGGGGAAGCATTGCGAGCGCTCAAAAATCCCCGCCCTATCCACAAAAGTCCTATGGTGGTGCAGCCGCCACCAGGCAGCGATATTAAACTAACAAAAAATTCGGAGTTTATAGAAATTGTAATTCCGCCACAAGGAATCGGTTTTGGTTTAATTGCCCTGCTTTCTGGGGCGGTACCTGCGAATATTTACTTATTGGATAATTTGTTTTCCACCTATAACTTAGGGATAAAGCACCAATTTATTATGCTAATGCTACTAATATCAGGAAGTTTTTTATGTGCGGTAGGAGTCATGTTTCTGTTTGCACTATTTCGGAAATTGCGTCTCAGAATCGATCGCCAGCAAATCTCCTATAGCAGCCATCTGCTCGGATTGAAATGGTATTATTCCCGGCCAGCTCCCAGACAGGACATTTGCCAGTTGGAAATTGAACAAATTAAATACAGAGGTTCTCAGGTGATTGTTCAAGCAGGCGATCGAAAATATCAACTAGGAGTGAAGCAGGAACTAAGTGAATCAGAAATCGAGTGGTTAGCGACAGAACTAAGCCAGTGGTTGGGATTGAAAATTCAAAGAACTTTGACAGACGGTAAAAAGAAGATATCGATGTGAAAATATCTCCCTCGCCAAAACAAAGCCTTGCGCCCTCAACCTGTGGGATGGGCGTCCCGCCCGTCCAGTGTATTTTCCCAACAGGCGGGACACCCCACAAGCATCATCCTCAAATTGTGTAACGCCGATCGCCACCGCTTTCTCTCAATCTCATGCAGCCGTCGGGCCCGATCGCCCGTAAAATGCTATCAAAGGGATTTGGCAAGTAGCACTCATCCCGATCATCTGTTAACTTGGAGATATTGTTGTGGACTTATCGCTAATTCCGGCACAGCCGAAACCAGGACTGCTCAACGTCCTCATCGAAATTACCGCCGGTAGCAAAAACAAGTACGAATTTGATAAAGACTTGCAAGCCTTTGCTCTCGATCGGGTGCTCTCTTCCTCAGTCCAATATCCGTGCGACTACGGCTTCATACCCAATACCTTAGCCGATGATGGCGACCCCCTCGACGGCATGGTAATGATGGATGAGCCCACATTTCCAGGGTGCATAATCGCAGCCCGTCCGATCGGAATGCTGGAAATGATCGACGGAGGCGACAGGGACGAAAAACTGCTTTGCGTTCCCGACAAAGACCCCCGCTACGCTCACTATAAGTCCCTCAAAGACGTAGCTCCCCACCGCTTGGACGAAATAGCCGAATTTTTTAGAACCTACAAAAATTTGGAGAAAAAAGTCACGGAAATTCGGGGCTGGCAAGATGTCGAGCAAGTAATGGCGTTAGTGGAAAAGTGCATCGCAGCCGATCGTAAATAAGCCCCTAGCCAGCACTCCTCGACAGCAACCCGACTAAAAATTCAGGAGGCCGAACATAAGGCGACCGCTGCACGTCGAGAATGCAGTCGAGGAGCGGGTGGCTAGAATGTAAAATAATCCTTGGTGAATGCCGAGTCATACCAGAAAAAAAATACAACTTTATGCAAGCCCCAAACCCATATCCAGTAACTCATTCCCAATTCTTCAATTCTTTAATCTAAAATCTAAAAGGGTATCACCCTCCAGAATTCCTCAAACAGCCGTCCCGGCCGCAATCTGGAAAAAAATACTACTCGTAGACTAAGATTAAGCGCAAATTCTAAGCAAGCAGGCAAATGCTTTCTACGTTTGAGGAAATTTTACCCGAACAGTGACATCAACGCTATCTTCATCTCAGAACACTTCCGCACGCTCAACAGCCCGCAGGGTGAAAAAAATAATCTCTCAAGCGTGACATTTCCTACACCAATCGGCCCGGTACGGTTTAGGCTTCTAACAGCCCAAGTGTTCGGTAAGTGAGATTTCCTTGTTCGGTACTCGGATGGTTTCCCCGTAAAGCGTTTTATAGTACGGATTGCTAAAAACTAAAAACTAAAAAGTAAAAAGTAAGATATCAACTCCCAAGTTCCTGCGCCCAAAGCTAAAAAAGATGCCAGATTCCGTACCCTCTCAAGCCAATCCACAGCCTTCCGATCGCAAAGCCACTATGGAAAATAGTCCTTTGACCGAGTTTGTCGTTCAGTTTTGGGGCGTGCGGGGCAGCATAGCTACCCCCGGCAGCAAAACAATTCGCTACGGAGGCAACACCTCTTGCGTAGAAATGCGCTTGGGCAAAAAACGCCTGATTTTTGACGGCGGCACCGGTCTGCGAGTTCTCGGTCTCAACTTGCTCCGGCAAATGCCGGTGGAAGCCCATATGTTTTTCAGTCACACTCACTGGGATCACATTCAAGGGTTTCCCTTCTTTACTCCTGCCTTTATCCCGGGGAACTGCTTTCACATTTACGGAGCGATCGCCCCCAACGGCACTACAATCAAACAGCGTCTTGCCGATCAAATGCACCACCCCAATTTTCCAGTCCCTATCCAGGTGATGCAGTCAGACCTCAAATTCAACGATTTGACGCCTGGGGATATTCTCGAACTCGACGATGTAAAAATAGAAACGGCACTGCTCAACCATCCCAACACCGCGATCGGATATCGAATCACCTGGCAGGGGCACACAGCCGTCTACTGCACCGATACAGAACATTTCCCCGATCGCTTGGACGAAAACGTCGTCCACCTAGCTCGCGACGCCGACGTGCTGATTTACGACGCCAACTACACCAACGAAGAGTATTACGACTTCAAAACCCCGAAAGTCGGCTGGGGACACTCGACTTGGCAAGCAGGAGTAGAAATAGCGAAAGCTGCTGGAGTCAAAAAGATCGTGATGTTTCACCACGATCCGGGGCACGACGACAATTTTCTCGATCGGGTGGAAGCAGACGTGCAGGAAGTTTTCGCGAATGCCTGCTTGGCCCGGGAAGGTATGAGCATACCAGTGATTTAGGAAAAAAATCAATTGATTATGAAACAGGCAAAACCCCGTCAGAGTCGCAGAGTAGTTTGGCGGGGACTTTATTCAACTTTGCTACTGTTGATAGTTGTCTGCTGTACCTGCGGCGGATGGGTTGCAGCTCAGACTGCCTACTCTCGCACTCCGGCGCGACTTGCTCAAGTGTCTTCGATCGAGGATACTGGAACTGTCGATCGAATTCCCGATCGCTACCAACTCGGACAGCAACTGTACCTAGAAAACTGCGCCACCTGTCACATCGGTTTACCGCCGCAAGTATTACCAACAGAAACCTGGCGCCGATTGCTGCAAGATTCCCAACACTACGGACAAACCATCAAACTGCTAGTAGATCCGCCCCGCCTGCTAGTCTGGAACTACCTGCAAACTTTTTCCCGTTCCGAAGCCAAAGACGAAGAACTCGCCTACCGAGTCGCCAGTTCTCGCTATTTCAAAGCTCTGCACCCCAAAGTAAAAATGTCACAACCCGCAAATATCAGCAGTTGCGTTACTTGTCACCCCGGTGCATCTAAATACAATTTCCGCAAACTTACCGCCGAGTGGGAAAACTCTCCGTAGGTAATGCGGGACTTCTCCACAAACTATTGAGTAGAGACGTTATGCGCGCCGATTGGGTCGTGGGTTTATCCTCCGAAGGCAGATGAGGAGATTTTTTGATTAGTTAGCTGACTTAGCATTCATCTGGCATCACATTTCTCTGGAAATTTGGGTAACGGTTCAAGTCGAATTCCTGTCCGTGTAATTGAAAAAGCTTTTTCTGGATTTCTTTGTGTTCTTCTTTTGCTTTTCGGCGCCCATATACCTGATCATTTTGTTCAATTTGGTGAATCAAAAACACTATTGCCTCTTTATCAAAGACTTTAAGGTAAGGAGATATGGCTTCCTGAAATCGAGAGTTTGCCTCATCATAAGTTCTGCTAGCACAGTAATAACTAGATAGTATGCGACAAAATAAATGTTGCCACTCTTCTGTATCAGGTGTCTCAAGCAAAAATTTTAATTCTCCCTTCCTAAAATTGAAGTTAATATCGTTTTTTATTAAAGATAAGATGTCTTCATAGTGTCCCTCTAAATTATCCTTCGCAAACCATCCACAGATTTTGCTTGTCTGAGTAGTTTTAACATTATGCTGTATTTTAAGTTTCGCATCTTCATTAAGAAGATCATAAATTTTAGGATTTGTTGACAAATAAAATACTAAATAATCCACAGGTTGCGAAAGCGATGAAACATTACTATA
This sequence comes from Microcoleus pseudofavosus SVA1_A4, assembly GCF_036700565.1. Taxonomy (NCBI): domain Bacteria; kingdom Bacillati; phylum Cyanobacteriota; class Cyanophyceae; order Oscillatoriales; family Microcoleaceae; genus Microcoleus; species Microcoleus pseudofavosus. The sequence goes on along the minus strand of NZ_JAUBPE010000021.1, from coordinate 14,724 downwards.
ATAGTCTTTCTCTCCTTTTATTATGTTTAGAATACTTCCGGCATTCCGATTTCCGATTACCTCAAGTGTTTGCAAATTGATATATCTGTTTTTTATGCACTCTTCGTTGTCCGCCTTAAATACCAAGTTCCACAAAGTTCTATAAATAGAAAGTTCAACTTCAGGTTTAAGTCTACTTAAATATCGACTTTCTACATATCTTTTTACTTTTTGTCTAGTATTAAGTGCTGGCGCTGATTCCGCAATATCCTCTAAAAGTTCCTTAGTTATTTTTTTCGTGTAGAAAGGTGGCTTTATAAGCAAATCCTCCAAAGTATTTCTAATCAGCGCCCTCACAGTTTCTTTGTTAGGTGAATGTAATTCTCTATCTGAGTCTAATATAGGGTGAGCGGATAAATGGCGTTGCTTTTGAAGATATCGCAGATTTTCATATTCTGAGTTATCCAACAGATTTGTCTTTGCATGGGTATCGTCAATCAGTTTAACTTCCCAAAAGGATGATTTGGAATCACTGTTTTGTAATGTTGTAAGCTCATCAAGAATTAATTTTGCAACTGCGTCTTCATATAAATCAACAAGATATTGAAGTTTATAAACTATGTCACAAACAGCGACAGACCAAAGCATTACCACTGCGGAACGATAGTTGCCATTATGGTACGAAGATAGAACTTCTTGAAAATAATTTTTTGTCTGGCCGTAATGTATTTTTTCGGAAAGATTTTCTAAAGAGAATTCTGACATTACAAATAATTTCCTCAATTAGAGCTTTCTGGTGCAACAGCTAATAGCATTTCACATTTTCTTCTTGGGCTTCTTCTTGTTCTCATAAGCTCATTAATTTCTGAGCAGCATCACCATAATTATAAGGCGACCAAACACGATAATCCGCCCCATTTTCCAATGGTTTTAACATTTCTTCTTTCGCCAACTCAGCCATTAAGAACTGCATTATTTGAAACTTCTCAGCAGGGGATAACTGCCGAAGTTTGCCTAATAATTCAAGATTTGAAATAAAACGCCATTGAATTCATTTGTCCATTTTACCACGACCTTGAGATTTAAACCACTCCCAAACATCTTGGTTTTAACTCTTTATCTGCGTCCATCTGCGTTTATCGGCTCCATCTGCGGTTAAAGCTCAAACACAAACTAAACACGCAAAAACAGTTCTGAAAAACTAATTTCAATCTCAGGAAAAGCTAGCATTATAATCGCAGCATTATCTGCCACAACTATCTCCGATTGATAGCCTGCCGGTGCAGGATTTCGGTAAATATATGCCTCGCGTCCAACTACATCTAAAATCCAATATTCAGCAATATTTGCTCTTGCATAAATCGGGGCTTTTTCCCGGCGGTCAATTTGTAATGTCGAGTAGGAAACCTCAATTAACAGCAAGATTTCGCTAGGGTTGGGGTGATGGTCGCGATAATCTCCCGGATCGATACGAACAACTGCTATATCTGGTTCCGGTTCTGAAGTCGCTAAGGTAATTGGCAACTGCACGCGAATTGCTGCTAAATCTCTTAGCAGGTGTTGTAGATATCGATCGCTGCGTTGAGTTGTACCAGCATGGGGTGGAGTTTGTGCGCTCATTTCAACAATTCTCCCATCTAGCAGTTCAATCTTATCACCTTCATTGAGAATACCAGCTTCAATCATGCGGTGATATTCTGCGACTGTCCAGATTTTTTCTCTTGTTGCTGTCATAATCTTTACCTGCAAAAGCTTATGTCATATTATAGCAATGGCGGATTCAGTCAAAAAATACTGATTTGTCAGGCGTTGGTCGATCGCCCTTTTGGAAGCGTTCCCAAGACTGTTTTAATTGAGCAGGATATGGATTATCGCGATCGTAAACCACCAGCACATTCGTCAAATTCCGTCCCGGCGGCAATAAAATCTGCCCGTGATGAGCCAAACCCACCGAAGCGCCCCCGTCCAAATTCATCGCTTCAAAACAGCCGATAGGTTGTATAGGTTTTAGTTGCTTAGCGGAACGTTTGATAATTTGAGGTTTAGACTGCACAAAAGGAGAATTTGTGGCGTTTTTTTGAGTAGTTTATGGCGATTTAACGATGGGATTGCTGGGCAGAGTTTGAGGAGTTTTCGCGGATTTAACGATGGGATTACTGGGCAGAGGTTGAGGAGTTTGATTTGATTGTATACTTGATAAAAAAGCGAGTGACTGTTGCCACAGTTGACCCGCGAGAGTCAAGAAACTATCTCGGTTTTGGGCGATCGCAAAATAGTCAGCCACAACCCGCGCCAAAGCTATGCCCGTTAAAAATAAAAAAGTGCGCCGCAGCATCGGGCGACAGCCTTGAGACTGTTTGCGTTTAGACATGACAAAAATCTCAGCTAGTAGGATAGCGAATAGTTTTCTATGCTGTGACTACAATGGGCGATCGCGCGAATTCTCAAACTACCAGTAGTAGGGTGCGCCGGGCCGCGCACCTCACCACTAATTCACAACTCAAAACTATTTCCCTAGCCCGTATTCCGCATCCCCGCAGCAATTCCATTAATCGTCAGCAGAGCTCCCCGCAACAATTCACCCTTGCTGTAACGCGAGTGAATTACCCCTGCAACTGCGCCGCTACCGTGCTGCCGCAAGCGTTTCAGCAGCGAAACCTGCAACAAACCCAAAGGCACAATCGTCGCATTTCGCAACTGCACGGAACGCTGCAATGCCGGATCTTCGTCCAACAAACGTTGGTGTCCGGTAATAGTTAAAACCAAATCGCGAATCAAGTGAAATTCGGCAGCAATTTGATCGAATAAAGCCTTAAAACGCTCCTTGTCAGCCGGCAATGCCAACTCCCGCACGTAGTGTTCTGCAATCTGCAAATCCACCTTAGATAAAGTCATTTCCACCTTAGAAATTACCATTCTAAAAAACGGCCATTTCAAGTAGAAATACTGCAAAAGTTTCATGTGTTCTTCCGGTTCCTCCAGCAAAAACTCTTGCAAAGCTGTGCCGACACCGTACCAAGAAGGCAGCAGAAAGCGGCTTTGAGTCCAGCTAAACACCCAAGGAATTGCCCGCAAACCGCTGATGTCTTTTTTGCCGCCGCGCCGGGCAGGGCGAGAACTGATTTGCAACTGACTGATTTCTTGAATGGGGGTAACTTGGTGGAAGAAATCGACTAAATCTGGCTGTTCGTAGATTAAATTGCGGTAGTGCGATCGCGATCTCACCGACAACTCCTCCATGATCTCATTCCAAGGGTCGATGCCGTCAAAACCAGTGTGCAGCAAACTAGCTTGAATTACCGCCGCCGCCACAGTTTCCAAATTGTAAAGCGCCAACTCTGGCAAAGAATATTTAGAAGCCAAAACCTCGCCTTGTTCGGTAATTTTAATTCGCCCGCTAATACTCTTTCCGGGCTGAGCCAAAATCGCCTTGTAAGCAGGCCCGCCGCCACGCCCTACAGAACCACCCCTTCCGTGAAAAATCCGCAACTCCACACCGTGTTTTTCCGCAACCCTTTGCAAAGCCTTTTGAGCTTTCTGAATTTCCCAATTGCTGCTGAGGAAACCAGAATCTTTATTGCTGTCAGAATAGCCCAGCATTACCTCTTGCAATTTGATATTGTGGATCGGGCAGTGCAGCTTTTCTTCGCTTTTTTCCGCTACTTCCTGCGCGTATCCTCCTGTTAGCAAAGCCCGATAAAGCGGCAGTTCAAAGATTTGCTGCATTACGAACGGCGCTTTTTTCAAATCTTCCACCGTTTCAAATAGGGGAACTACTTGAACGCTGCTAATTCCTGTCGCCGGATCGTACAGTCCTGCTTCTTTTCCTAACAGTAAAACTGCCAGCAAATCGCTGACATCGTGGCTCATGCTGATCACGTAAGTTTCGCAAATTTCCGGGCCAAACTCCTGCTGCATTTGCCGCAATATTCGGAAGGTATTAATCGTCTCGCAAGTTTTGGGAGAAAAGGGCAGTTCTGCTGGAATTAAAGGGCGGCGAGTTTGCAGTTCAGTTGCGAGCCAAATAACTCGATCGCTTTCCGACATTTCATTGTAAGACTTGGGCAAAATTTGCAAGTATTCAGCAATTTCGCTCAAAGCGTCGGAGTGTACTGTTGACTCTTGGCGGATATCTAGGTAAGCCAAATTAAACCCGTAAATTTCTACTTGGCAGAGCAGATTTTCCAAGTCCCGACAGCTCAAACCTGTTTCCACTAAATTGTGCTCGATGAGCTGCAACTCGGTCAAAAAGTCAGCGCCCGATCGATAAAGCCCGGTCATTCCGGGATGTTCCGACAAAGCTTCGCGCTCCCGCTGCAACTCGTCTCCTTTGTAGAGACGCCAATTGCGATCGCGCGTATTTTCCAGCCGCTGCAGCACGTAGGCCAGCTTCAACCGATAAGGTTCTTGGCGGTAGCGGATCGCCCACTGCTCGTAAACATCGGGAAATTCCGATCTGTCGCGATCGAGAGATTCGAGCAATTCCGGCAGCACATCGCTCCAGTGCAGCGACAAACTCAAAAGTTCGTTCAGCCGCTTCACCGCGCCGATGTACTTCTCTAGCACCAAGTGGCGCTGATAGCAAGCCGTTTGCCAAGTAACTTTCGGAGTCACAGAAGGGTTGCCGTCCCTGTCCGAGCCCACCCAAGAACCGAACTTGCAAAAATTGTAACTAGGCGGTTTCAGGTAAGGGTAAGAAGCGTGCAGAGCTTGCTTTAAGCGGTGGTAGAGTTCGGGGATAGCATCAAACAGCACTTCCTCGAAGTAGTGCAGAGTGTACTCCACCTCGTCAAGCACAGTCGGCTTGAATTGGTGCAGTTCGTCAGTGCGCCACCATAGGCGAATTTCTTCCATCAGTTGCTCTTGGAGAGCGGCCGCTTCCCAGCAAGAAACCGGGTAGGGGCTTTGAGAGTCGCCCCCGAACACCGGAAATTTCTCGTCAACTTGGTCTAGCTGTTGGAGAATCTTCGCCATCCGCCGCTGCTTGGTGCGGATCGTGTGGCGCACAATTTCCGTCGGGTGAGCGGTGAATACCAAGCGGATGTCCAACTGATCGATCAAGCGCTGGATTTGCTGGCTAGGCACGTTCAAGCGCAGCAGCATCGGGAACAGTTGGTGAAATGTTCCGGCGTCTCGGGCGATCGTCTCGCTGCTGTCTGCATTGCTCAGAGCCGTTTGGGTGGGGCCGGGGCCTTCCCTGTGCCGCGGGCGATCGGGGGCATCCGCGGCTTGTCCGGGCAGCTTAGAAAACATCCGCCCACCAGCGTCGTTACTGCTAGAGTAAGCTAGCTGTTGGTCTCGCTGTTCGTAGTGCTGTTCGACAATGTTGATCAACTGGAAATACAGCGCAAAAGCCCGAGCGGCGCGGATGGCGGCGTTGAGGTCGAGCTTTTCGATTAGCTGTACGACATTTGACTCGCGAAAGTGAGTGGCCTGTCCCTCGGCGGAATTGACCGATCGCATTTGTTGGAGCAAATCCACCAATTCCTGCCCGCACTCCTGTCGCAGCACCGATTCCCACAAGTCCTCTACTACTTTGAGGCGATTGCGCAGAAACAGGTCTGATTTTGAGTAAGCGGGAACATGGGAAATAGATGTTGCATCAATAGCCTGTTCTGAAGACTGGAGGACTGAACTCATCGGGCTGTTCCTCAATAGCTGCGGGTGTCTGTGAAAATTGTATGGTTTAGTTTCGCCTAAAACACTTTTGTTTGCAGTCAAATTTGAGACTTATTGGAAGGTAGAACGTAGAAGGAACTTATGTACAAGGTATAAGGAAAGACAAATTATAACTGCACGGATTTTACCCATTGTCAAGTTCTTCGGTCACAAAAATTAGCTTCTACTTCTGTGATTGAGGAAAGTTGAGAACCGGGAGGCGCGAGCCCCGAAAGACTTCTTCGCTTTCAACGCCGATCGACGCCACAAACTTAGCAGCAGAAGAGGCCGCCAGCAACCCGCCCAGCATGGGTAAGGCGGCTAAGCTCAATAAAATATCTGAGGGAACTGGCAACTTTGGAGTGTTAGGTGTTTGAGTTTTGGGCAAGTCTTGGTTTTCCGACGACATAAATTCCTCCTGTGTCCATAATCCTTAGTTTACAGGTCAAATAAAAATCTTGACTGACTAATGACTAATGACTTTTTCCTTTGCTTAACTTGGCCCTAAGTGTGCCAAAATACATTCGAGGTAGTATCAAAAAACTATTCCCAACGATTGGGGCCGAGGGGATACAGGGCGATCGCAGTAAGTCCAGCAACAGTTAAATCTCACCAAACGGTTAAACTCGGCAAATAAAATACTTGTAGGTAAAACCTGTAAATTGTGCTATCTGTAGAAAACAAAACCAGCCTTGACGAAATTTAAAGTCCCATGTTGAATGCGAACGGGAGCATATTGGCAGACAATCGATCGGCCGCGTCGCAGTGGGCGCAAGAAGCTTTAGGGCTTCCCGAAGTTCAGGTACAAGCGCGTTTGCGGGGAAATCACCTGCATATTTTGTGCGAAGCAGCACAGTGTCCGTCTCAGGAATTGGTGACGGCGAGATTCATGGGCGCGATCGAACAAACTGATTTAACGCGACTGCTGCCCGATCGACCTAAAATTTACCAGTTGTTTCTGTGCGGTCGCAAACTCGGTTCCAGACAAAATGACTGGACAGTCCGGCTCGATTGCAGCAGTAAAGATCGACAGCAACAACAACCGGAACCAAAACTTTCCCAAGTGCCGCCAACGAATCCCGACGAACCGCCAGCAAGTCATAAAAGAGGCGGATTTTTCGGCAAATTCAAAAATGAAAACCATAAACTCAAACAGACACCAGGGCCAGTAGAAACACCGGCCCAACCGCCGCAGGTGCGGGAAGAACTCGATTTTGACTGCGAAAGTCTCCCTATCGCCTCCCGCATTGAATACCCAGAAGTTTTTGAAACTTCCCCCGTCACGATCGACACTTCGGCGGTGCGGGAAGCTTTCAGTCCCCCCGTTGCCCAGCGCGCACAGGAAACAGCTTCCCAGCAGAGAGCGAACCGCGGCGCGGTAGCTTTGATTCAATCCCCCGAAGCTGGCTCAGGCGACAGCGATCGCGGCGGAACCTTGGCGGTTTCGGCGGAAACTTTGGCGCGCCGGGGCTATCCAGATGCGATCGCCAGCTATCTCAGCGAAATCCTCGGGCCGATGGGAGTTTCGGTGAAAGTCAGCATTCGCGAAAAAGAACTCAAAAGCAGCCAAATCCTCGACGTGAATGCGCCAGAAAATCTCAAGTCCAAGGAACGCAGGCTGCTAGTGCTGTGCGAGTCAGCTTACAGCCCCGACCCATCCTTGCTGGCAGAACCGATCGCCGGCCGGCTGCGGAAACTGAAACTAGAGGATTTCCGGGAAGCTGTGATCGGCAGCCAAGTGAGCGGCGAAGCGAAGCCGGACTGGCTGCTGCGGGTCGATTTGACTGCGCCGGACACAATGCTCAAAGCATGGGCCCGCTGGGGAGATGTACAGTCGATCGCCAAACTGCTAAACCAACACTTGGCGGCATCGAGAGTCGAAGTGCGGGCAACCCTCAAAGAAGCAACCCTCCACCTGTTTTGCAGCAAAACTGCCAAAAAAGGACAAAAGCCTAAACGGCAAGAATACCCCGACAAGCAGCAAACCACCGACGCGATCGCCCCTTTGTTAGCATCCTTCGCACCCCAAGGCATCCGCGCAGCTACAATCTACGGCGTAGAACCCGTCACCGACAGCAAGACTGAGCCGGAGTCGCCGGTGTGGATAGACTGGGTGGACTTGCCGGCAGCCCACCACCCCGACTTAGCTGCGAGCCCCAGAATATTAGCCGCCCAGGGCGACCAATTAGCCTTGACTTTTTTGCTCGACAGGTTGCTCAATCCCAATCTCAACCGCAAGCTCGAAACCGGGGGGATTCGGGCTGTGGCGCTGCACAAAGCCGACGTGCTGCACGTCATGACTGAAGCTCTGACTTGCCCTTCTCAGTCGAAGGTAGGGCCACCGGTGGCTAAATTTTTGCGGCAGTTACAAATTCCGGGAGTCGCAGGGGTGCGAGTCTACGGGCGGCGCGCCGGCCAGAAACTGCCCCTGTGGCGCTACGGAATCGACCTCAGAACGGCGGTTGACGAGCGATCGGCGCCGGCTCCAGCACCGGCTCCCTCGCAACTGGCTGTCCTGGAAAAGGAACCGGTGCCGGAGTTTGCGGCGTCGGCGGCAGATGGGAGTTTTTCGGGTTTGGGCGAGCAGCTTGACGAGCAGGCGGCCGACTCCTGGCGGCGGCGCTTCAAAATCAGACTTCCCGGATACAAGCTGGGCGAGCAGTTAGTTCAAGCTGCGGTGCAACCGCTTGTCGCTTCGGGTTTGTTGGTTCCCAACGATGGTTTGTCAACGAATGCGGAGGAACCCGGGGGCGTGAGAGCCGATCGCGCGGCGGGAATAGCATTGATTTGGGCGATGGCAGGCTGTCTGCTGACTTTCAATACCGATTGGTTGCTGGGTCTATTTCTTCAATCTGCGGCGGTCAGTCAAGCTCCTAGCGCTGGAGAAGTTTGCATCGCCCCAAATTGTCAAAATTCATCCCCCAAGCCTCCGAGCGACGTTACAGCCAGACTGCCGGACGAAACCCCGAACCCCGTTCCCCCTTCTGAGGAGGTGAATTTGCCTCAAATTCCGTTGCAGCCATCGCCAGAAGCGAATCGGGAAGAGGCTTTCAATGGCTCTGGGTTTACGAAACCGGGGAATACTAGCGTTCCTGTAGCTGAGGTTTCTGCTGCTCCCGTGTTCCCGACTTTGAGGAGCGAGCAGCTTGACAAGCAGATTGCGCGCTACCAAGAGTACATCCGCCAGCACAAAAAACCGCCGGATATCTTAATTGTCGGCAGTTCTAGGGCGCTGCGGGGCATTGACCCGGCGGTTTTGGAAACAGCTTTGGCAGCTTCGGGCTATCCAGGGCTGACGGCTTACAATTTTGGGGTTAACGGAGCTACTCTCCAGGTGGTAGATTCGATCGTCCGCCGGATTTTGCCGCCGCAACAATTGCCGAAATTGCTAGTTTTGGCGGACGGGGCGAGGGCTCTCAACAGCGGGCGGCCGGATTTGACTTTTAGCGCGATCGCTTCTTCGGAAGGTTACAGGCAATTGGCCCGGGGTAGTTTTCCGATCCGCACCAATCAATTAGAACCCGAGGAATCGAATCCGAGCGCAAAAAATCCGGTGGCGACTGCCACTGAATTGGTGCACAATTTGGAACAAACTCAAGCCAACGTTCAGCAATTGGTGAGTCAAAAGTTGGTGGAGGGTTCTGCAACTTATAAAAAGCGCGATCGGCTCAAAGGGTTTTTGCGATCGCTCGCCAATCCATCAGCCCCTGTTGCAACCGAGATCCCCCAAACCGCAGCCCTGGGCCCAGAAACAACGGAAAATGCCCAGCCAACTGCTGCGAGTAAACCAACCAGCGAATTTCAACCAAACGGCTTTTTGCCGATCGATATACGCTTCAATCCCGATACTTACTTTCAGAATCACCCGAAAGTATCTGGCTATTACGACTCCGACTATCAAGATTTTAAATTGATAGGCGAACAAACTGTAGCACTCAAAAATCTGATCGAATTTACCAAGGTTCGCAACATCAATCTCGTCTTTGTCAATATGCCTCTAACTGAAGATTATTTGGACCCGGTGCGGACAGGTTACGAACAAGAATTCCAGCAATATATGCAACAATTAGCAGCTCAAACAAACTTGATTTTCCAAGATCATAGTTTATTGTGGCCGAAGGCGCGGGAATCTTTTTCCGATCCTAGCCACCTCAACCGCTACGGGGCGATCGCAGTTTCTAAGCGGTTGGCTCAAGATCCCATGATTCCCTGGCCGGCAAAGAAGTAGAGTTACTCGCTTCCGGGTAGAAGAATCTCTATGAGGGAGAGGGGGAGATTGGGAGAGTGGGAGACTTTCTAATTCTGCCTTCTGCCCTCTGCTGTCTGCCTTGAGAACTGTCGCTAAGCTGCCGCGCATCTAGATTGTCTGTTATCTTCGATGGGGAGGGTTCCAGGATTTGACGAGTTACGATCGGGAATTGAAATAGACAATTTAAATGCACAACAGCTTATATACTGAAAATGAAAAGATTGATATTTCCTGAAAATCGCAAAAATAAACAGATAAAAACTCCCCGAAAAAATCTGCCTTTGATATTTTTTATATTATCTCTAGCATTTTTCCTGTTTAGTTTGTATAAAGGTTTATTTTTACCTTTGGCTTTATCAGCTCCGCCGCCCAGCAAGGAGCAAAGTAGCGAACAGCAAGCTTTGGAACCATTCGAGCAGGTTGTCAAAGACGCGCAAAAGTTAGAGGGACTATTTACCCTTTACCGCAATCAAGCAACTAATAAAGTTTATCTAGAAATTACCCAGCAACAACTAGACAAAAAGTTCCTGTGTTTCGTGACATTGGCTTCGGGTTTGGGGGAAGGGGGCATTTTTAGCGGATTGCCGATCGGCGATTTCTTGTTTCAACTGCGCCGAGTCCAAAATAACGTGCAGTTTGTGATACCAAATATCAATTTTCGCACCAGTCCGGGCGACCCGCAAGCTGGTTCGGTGGAAAGGGCATTTAGCGAGTCGATTCTCTATTCTCTGCCGCTCAAAAGCATTCATCCGCAAAGACAAACTCTGCTGATAGATTTAGGCGATTTGCTGATGAGCGAAAAGCGCGATTTACCGGGGGTAAAAGCGATTTTGCCGATGATTTTGGGCGCTTCTTACTCGATCGATGAAGACAAGTCTTATTTTAAAGATGTAAAAGCGTTTCCGCTGAATGTAGAAATTGCTTCTATTTACGGTTTTTCTAGCGATAATGACAGTGAAGTTAACTATTTACCTTCGATTCCTGACAGTCGGGCTTTTAACCTCCGCATTCACTACAGTTTCTCGGAAGTGCCGCTAAATAACGGCTACCGCCCCAGACTTGCGGACGAGCGAGTGGGCTATTTTCTGACAGCATATAAGGACTTTTCTGACAAGAGCAGCCGGGAGCCTTTTGTGCGCTATATCAATCGCTGGCATTTGCAAAAGCAAATCCCCACGGCGCCGATGTCGCCTCCAGTGCAGCCGATCATCTTTTGGATTGAAAATAATGTGCCGGTGGAATACCGAAACGCAATTCGCGAGGGCATTTTGGAGTGGAACAAAGCTTTTGAAAAAGCAGGTTTTACTGAGGCAATTCAGGTCAAACAAATGCCGGACAACGCTAAATGGGACCCGGCTGACGTTCGCTACAATACTATTCGCTGGTCGAGTTCTTTTGAGCCTGAGTTTGCGGGCATCGGCCCGTCTCGCACTAACCCGCTGACGGGGGAAATTTTGGATGCTGACATTCTTTTGGATGCTAATATTGTCCGGCAAATCAAACAGGGCTATCGGTCTTTGGTGGAACAAAATCGATCGCTATCTAAGAGTTTTCAAGGGCAAAACGGTTCTAATACCAATCCCTGTCAGTTCGGGATGTATTCTCGCTATTTGCAGGTGCTAGAAAATGGAGATTTAGGAAAAAGCAGCGGGGAAAACGATCGAGGTGGAATTGCTGATGATTTGCCGACTTTGGTAGAAAGATACCAAGAGCAAAAGCGATCGCCTTTATCGCGGTTGATGTCGAGTTCGGATATGTGTTTTGGGTTGGAATCGAGCCGGCAGTTTGCGATCGGGGCAATGTCGATGGATCTGTTGGAAAATGCAGCGCCTAGCAGTGGGACGATTGACAATTATGTTAATGAATATATCCGATTTTTGACTGCCCACGAAGTCGGTCATACTCTCGGTTTGAGGCACAATTTTCACGGGAGTACGATGCTGCAACCGGAGGATTTGAACAATACTCAGGTAACTCGCACGCAAGGTATGATTGCGTCGGTGATGGATTATGTGCCGATTAATTTGGCACCTCCGGGAACTGTACAGGGCGACTATTATCCGACGATTGTAGGGCCTTACGACGATTGGGCGATCGAGTACGGTTACAAAGTTATTGGCGGCGTAAACCCCAACAGCGACTTACCAGCGCTGCAACAAATTGCCAGTCGCGCCGCGGAACCGCAATTAGCTTACGCGCCGGATGAGGATGCTGTTGACAATCTCGATCCCGCTGCGAATACCTTCGATCTCAGCGGCAATATGCTGAAGTATTCCCAATGGCAATTGGATAATGCTAGGGCGATGTGGAAGCGTTTAGAAAAGCGAATTCCGGCTGGGGAAGAGGGTTATAACGAACTTCGGGTAATGTTTGATTCGGTGTTCGGCTATTATGTCAATCAGGTTATGAATACGACTTTGTACGTCGGGGGGCAGTCGTTTAATCGGATTCGCCCTGGGGATACTAATGCGAAGTTGCCGTTTGTGCCGATCGAACTTTCTCAGCAGCGAGAAGCATTAGCAACATTAGATAAGTACGTTTTTGCACCGGATGCGTTTAGTTTTGCGCCGGAGTTGCTCAACAAATTGGCGCCTTCGCGCTGGGAGCACTGGGGAAGTCCGGCTTTGGTGTTTCCTCTAGATTACCCGATCGGCGATCGAATTACTTTTTTGCAGCGGTTTGTATTGCGGGTTTTGCTATCTCCGGTGCGGCTGGCGAGGCTGCGGGATGCGGAGTTAAAATCAGCGCCGGAAACAGCTTTAAAGTTGCCGGAAGTGTTGGATACCGTGCAAAAAGATGTTTGGCAAGAGGTTTTGCAGCCGACAAATAAAAAGATGGAGATTTCGACTTTTAGGCGATCGTTGCAGCGGGAACATTTGGCGATTTTGATCGGAATGGTGCTGCGAAAAACGAATGTTCCAGAGGATGCGCGGAGTTTGGCTTGGTACGAGTTGCGGCAGTTGCGGGAGGGTTTGAGCAAGAGTATTCGGAATTTGGATCGGAATGCGGATGCTTATACGCGGGCTCATTTGGAGGAAACGCGCGATCGAATTTCTAAGGTTTTGAATTCGCAGATTCAGTCGAATTAATCTTATCATGGGCCCCAGAAACCGGGTTTTTACGACAATATTTCGTTGCAGCCCGCAGATTTTGTCAAAAACCCGGTTTCTTAGAATCTCAGTCAAGTTAAAATAATAGCGATCGCCCATCAATTGACAAAACCTCCGTTATCTCTGACTTTAACCAAGGGGATGGTGGATTGGTATGGTAATCGATGAAATAATTGTATCCCAATTGCTCGTACAGTTCGTCAACTAACGATTGCAAGTCTAATAATTTGCCAACACTAAACTTGTGTCATCGCAACGATTTGAGCGATCGTTAATACCAACTGAGGAAAGGTTGGAGAAACAATAATGGCTTCTCCTTGATATCGCTGTGCCTGATATTCACCATCGATTAAGCGGTTGATAGTCACCGTAGACTGTTTTGGAGAGCCAATATACTGAACGCCTCCCAACCCTGCATAATCAACGATCCAATACTCCAGGATTCCTAAAGTTTCATACTCATTCAATTTGATGCGGTAATCATCCCGCCAATTCGTACTGACAACTTCGATCGCCAACGGAGGTGGAATATAGGCAGCAGCAGAGGCAGAACTTTGACGCATTCTGACCCATTCTTCCTTGGCAAACACCACAATGTCGGCTTTACGACTCGATTCACTTTCACCAGGGATAGCGTTCAATCTGACTTGTTTACTTTGTCGAGGAACGTAGGGAAGGTTCAAGGATTGGCAATGATCCACCAAGAGACGACATAAACCATCGACGACATCCTCATGTTTGGCTGTGGGTTCACTCAAGGGCATGGCAACTCCATTGACTAGCTCGAATGACCTACCGGAGTCGTCATCCCAGTTGAGAAATTCCTCGAAGGAAAGGGTTTTTTGGGCGATCGCAATCATTGATATTAACCTTTTGCGTAGGTTGGCTCTCTGTTGTCTGTTTCTAGCTTAACGCTTTCGATATCCATTTTAGTGTGCATCAAAGGGGTAGCTTAGCAATACGATCGACCCATTCCTCTGCACTAGATACTGCCCAAATCAAGAGTAGTTCTTCGATGACAACACTTCGACTACGCTCAGTGCGCCGCTTCCATCGGTATTTTTCGGGAAACAATAATGACTTCAGCACTCTGATTAGTAGTAATGAACTCAGCAAATTCCGATGGCATTGTTTTGCGATCGTGGCTGACAAGAACACGTCTTTGCTGTGCTGGAATTGCCAGCACTTCTAAATCTTTAACGCCTTCTAACCCAGCAGCAAAAGCAGTTTGAAAGTCGATTGTAGATTCTCGTCGCAGTAATCCTGTGACGATCGCCTGATTTAAGTCAGCATCAGCTTGATAGCGCACATTCACGATCGCACCTGCTGTCTTGCTGCTTTAGCTGCAATCAGTTTGTTGTACAAAGCTGGATCGCTGGTTTGTAGAGGTTGAGGCATGGCATCAAATGCAGCTTCTTCGGCGGCTAAGTAAGCGTCGATTTCAGCGCGGTTGCCTAGATAAAAGGCGATTGCCCCATAAACCTGTTCCAGTGTCAGTAGTGGGAAAGACTGAACAATACTTTCGGGCGATAGTCCTTGTTGGAAAGCATAGGCGATCGAGTCAAGAGAAATCCGAGTTCCTTCAACCCAATAGGCATCATTCCGATACTCTATGTAAGTTTTAACTGCTACAATTGGCATAATTTTTTTGGGCGTTGCTGAATTGATGTATGATATAGCGATCGAGAGCAAAGTTGACGAAAAACAATGAACAGAAAATTAGAGTCC
>NZ_JAUBPE010000020.1:0-92761 GCF_036700565.1 Microcoleus pseudofavosus SVA1_A4 | reverse complement strand
TGATTTTAAATCACCCTAACCTTCCTTCAGTCTTGTCTTATGGTACTCTGGCTGCTTAAAAACTGTCCGAACTATTGTAAAGATATTATAGACCAATACGGTTCAGTTAAGGAAAATTGTAGCGAAAATGTTGGGCGGAGTGAAACGGAAAGTTCGTTCACTCGTGCCCAACCTACGCACTTTTAATTAATTGCTTTGGTTGCTTGAGGACACTTTCTTTTACAGTTTGGCTCATTTTATTTAGCTAGTAATCGAACACTCAACCAATTTTAATTAGAGCATTATCGTTGTGTGTCAGGCTGAGGTAAATAAAATGTCGAGCGCCTTTTTTTCCTATACTCATTAAAAGAGCGATCGCACTTTCTACAAAACCCGCCCTATTCAGCATTAACTGTTCAAGAATCGATCGGGATCGATGCCAGATTCCCGCAGTCTTTGCATCAAAAACTCTAACCTAGCTTCCGCAAGTTCGGCGCGTTCTTGTTCTTGGTCTGCGCGCTGTTGTTCTTGTTCGGCGCGCTGTTGCTCATGTTCGGCGCGCTGTTGCTCATGTTCTGCACGTTCCTCGGGAGTGGGAATCCAATTGCCTTCAGAATCGTACCAGCGCAACCACAGTCGATCGACTCCCAGATACTCACCTTGCCACAAACCCAAGCCTAAATCGATCTCAGGCATCCACACCCGCGAGTCTGACAACTCTAGTTCTTGATAATGCGCTCCCTCCAGTTTAAAAGCCCTCATTCTATTGGTATAGCGGCTGAAAACGACATAGTAAGGAACGCGCAAAATCTGCTCGTAAACATCCCATTTTCGGGCAGGCTTGTCATCTTTTGGTTCGGGATTTATATGACCGTTACCTGCTAAATTATCAGATGTCGCCGGCAGTTCCCGCCCATCATTTTCTCTCAAATCTTCTTTTTCAGTTCCCGGCGAGAGCAATTCTACAACTACAAAAGGATTAATACCTTCTTGCCAAACAACATAACTCAGCCGCATATCGACTTCATCGTAAAGTCGCGAAACTCCCACAACTCCAAACCAATCCGGGCGTTTATACCAAAGCGGGTGACGCGCGTCATAGTAAAGATTCATGTCAGCCCCGCTAAATATTTGGGAAGCGAGATAGCTGGAAGGGCGAAAAGTATAGCTCAGCAACTGCGGTTGCAAGCCGTGAAATTCATCGGGCAAACCAGGTTCCTCCGCATTTTCGCTAGGTAGATCGTACATTGTGGGGAGCGTTTCTCTGGGCGATCGGGGTGGCTCTGTTTGAGGGACGGGATATTTAAATGGAAACATAAGCACTGGCGATAGTAATTGATATTATTTTAACTCGATTAACATTAAGCAGGTGGCTGATTTCCCAGCAGGCGTTGTGCTAATTCTAAAAATTGTTCTGCCTGGACGATTAATTGATTAGCCTCATCTTCGGGAATGGCTGGATCGATATTGTAATCACCTTGGTTTCGTTGATTTTGAGCAGAAATTAAGTTACGGTGAAACTCCACCGGCACCCTGCCTGTGCGAGCAAATTCTCTACCAAATGCAGAAATCACAGCAGCATGACTGGAGAAACTTAAACCCTCACCCAGTAAGAAAGCTTCGGCAACATAAAACATGGTGTAATAAGCTCGTGACGCTGCAAAGTCAGGAAGTGCATTAGCTACTAATAACCTAGCAGCCCGCAAGCTTTCACCTGCTTTTGTTAAAAGAGCAATTTGTTCTGGTATCAAATCGGTACTCCTTCTCTGCGAACATTTAGAAAGAAAGGACTTTTCTCTAGCTTAAAACGTACGGTCGAAGCAAAAGCACTAGAAATTACTACAGTCCTATCTAAGCACAAAGCAGCAATAAATTCACTGGTGCGAGCGATTTCTTTACCAGCATGAACTTGCCCGTCCAACACAACTAAAATGTCAATATCAGAGTCTTGTCTCGCATCTCCTCTAGCTTGGGAACCGTAGAGAATTAACTGCACGAGTTTTTCGCCGTACAATTTATGAAAGTAGTGGCGGAGTTCGGCTAAAATTTCGGGTAAATTCTCGTTCATTTTGATTCGCGATGTTATACAGCGTATTCCTGGTTTGTGAATTGTAGGGACACGGCACTGCCGTGTCCCTACGGGGAAGACTTTCAACCGATCGCCTTTTTAATCAAATCCAACTTACCTTTATAAGGAGCATACCGCCATTTCAAGTCCAGCCAAAATGATTTTTGCAGCACGCTTTTGTAATGAGAAAAAGTATCAAAACTCGCTTTCCCGTGATAACTCCCAATCCCGCTGTCGCCAACTCCCCCAAACGGCAAAGTTGTCACCCCAACTTGCATTACCGTATCGTTGATGCAAACTCCCCCAGAAGAAGTTTCGCGCAAAACTCGCTCTTGTTTCTGTTTATCCTTCGAGAACAAATACAAAGCTAGGGGTTTGGGACGAGCGTTGATTTGGGCGATCGCCTCCCCGAAATCCTCATACTCCAAAACTGGCAAAATCGGCCCGAAAATCTCATCCTGCATCACCGGCGAATCCCAGGAAACATTATCTAAAACCGTCGGTGCAATATATCTATCTTCCGGCTTAACTTGCCCGCCGACGACAATTTCTCCATCTTTAATAAACGCACTCAAACGGTCTAATTGTCGATGATTGATAATACGCGAATAGTCTGGGCTTTGTTGCGGATCGTCTCCGTAAAATTCGTGAATTGCTATTTTAATTGCCTGGATCAAATCAGGTTTAACTTTTTTATCAACTAACAGGTAATCGGGAGCAATACAAGTTTGACCGGCATTAATAAATTTGCCCCACGCAATGCGTTTGGCGGTGTATTCAACTTGAATATCTGAGTCTACAATGCAAGGACTTTTGCCACCTAATTCCAAGGTGACAGGTGTCAGGTGTTTAGCTGCGGCTTCCATCACAATTCGACCGATTTTTGTGCCGCCTGTAAAGAAAATGTGGTCGAATTTTTCGGCTAGCAATTGCTGGCTGATTTTGACTCCTCCTTCGACGGCGGCGATGTAGGTGGGATCGAAGGTTTTGGTAATCATGTCGGCGACAACTTCCGACGTGTGCGAGGCGATTTCTGAAGGTTTGAGGATGGCGCAGTTGCCGGCGGCGATCGCCCCTACCAACGGTGATATCATTAACTGAAACGGATAGTTCCAAGGCCCGATGATTAAAACTACGCCTAAAGGTTCGGGAAAAATGCGGGCTGATGCGGGGAATTGGTCGATCGAAGTTGGCACTTTTCTCGGTTTTACCCAAGATTTGAGGTTTTTGATGGCATAATTAACTTCGGCGATCGCTGCAATTTCAAAGTAAGCCTCAAACTCCGGCCTGTTCAAATCAGCCTTGACAGCATCGACAATTCGTGATTGATTGGATTCGATCGCACTTTTAAGTTTTTTCAGTTGTTCGATCCGAAAATCCACATCTTTAGTTTTCCCAGTCGCAAAAAATTGCCGCTGCTGCTGGATAATATCGCTGACGCTGATTACCATCTTTTGTCCTCCATGTCTATAAATAAATGTTACAACAGGAAAACGGAACTTGGCTAAAGTGCGATCGGTGTTAGCTCCCCGACTTCTTCAAGAAGTAGGACATCTTGGCTTTATGCTATAACTTATAAGGTATTAATTGTAGATTTTTAATTTGAGTTAATTCATGAAAATATCTAAGAACGATTTTTTTTTCTGTTCCTGTTGGCTGTTTGCCTTGTTTGCAGTAGCAGGATGTACCTCTAGTTCCGAAAAGCGAGTTGTTGTTTGCTCGAAAGACTTTACCGAACAAGTCATCCTAGCAGAAATTTTAGCACAGCACATCGAAGCAAAAACAGATATCAAAGTAGAACGGGAACTCAATCTCGGAGGCTCGCTTTGCCATCAATCCCTAACAGCAGGTAAAATCGACTTATACGTCGAATATACGGGCACAGGTTTTACAAACATTCTCAAACAAAAGCCCATTTCTGACCCCAAAAAAGTCCTCGATTACCTCAAACAAGAATATCCCAAACAGTTTAAAGCAGAATGGACGGAACCGCTGGGATTTAATAACAGTTTTGCGATTATTGTGCGGGGAGACGATGCCAAAAAACTTAACTTGCAAACTCTCTCGCAACTAGGCAAAGCTGCACCAAAATTGCGCGCTGGTTTCGGCCCTGAATTCAAAGATAGAGAAGATGGATTTCCCGGATTGGCTAAAACTTACGGGATTAAATTTGCCGAAGAACCGAAGGAATTGCTGTTAGGATTGCTTTATCAAGCGCTGCAACAAAAAGAAGTAGATGTGATTGCTGGCAATACGACGGACGGTTTGATTCAAAGTTTGGGTTTAGTAGTGCTGAAAGATGACAAGAAATATTTCCCGCCCTACGAAGCAGTGCCGGTTGTGCGATCGCAAATTTTGGAAAAATACCCGGAGTTGCGTCAAGTGCTCGCAGAATTGGGCGGTAAAATCTCCGAGGAAGATATGCGGAAACTCAACTATCAAGTTGATAAAAAACAGCAGGAAGCCGGACAAGTGGCGCGGGAGTTTTTGCAGCAAAAGTTGGGCGTGTCAAAGCCAGTCGCTCCGGCGAAATAAAGGGTTTTATTGTTCTGCCTGTTTGCGGAACCGTATTGTGGTTAGCTACACTATTAGTTAGACTCATATAAATAAATGAAGGTATAAAGCTATGACAACTGTCAAAACTGCTATCTCATTGCCAGCATCTTTATTTGAACAAGCCGAAACATTAGCTGGCGAAATGCAAATTTCGCAGAGTTTTTTGATCGAAATAGCCCTTGAAGAATTTATCCGCCGCCGCGAAAATCAACAACTGTTAGAAAAAATTAATGCTGCTTGCGAAGCACCTCTCTCTGAAGAAGAACAAGTTTTGCTTCGCCAGATGAGTCGCTCTCATCGCAGGCTGGTGGAAGGCGAATGGTAATAAATCAAGGTGATATTTTTTGGATAGAACTTGATGAGCCTTCTGGTTCAGAACCCGGTTATCTCCATCCCCATGTAATCATTCAGAACAATTTATTCAATCGTTCTCGCATTAATACGGTTGTTGTTTGTGTGCTTACTTCAAATCTCAGACGGGCTAATTCACCAGGAAATGTCCTGTTAGAAGCCGGAGAAGCTGATTTACCAGAACAAAGTGTTGTTAACGTCTCGCAGATTTTGACGATCAATAAATCTCAGTTAGGTGAGAAAATTGGCACACTCTCGGCCGAGCGAGTTCGTCAAATTCTTGATGGAATTAGGCTGGTAGTTGAACCTCGCGAAGCTGAGTAAAACTTTCCTTAGCCTTTTAAATTTCATGGGGCTTAACCTCTCCTCAGCTAGTGATAAGGTGCGCGGGGCGCACCCTACAATACACTTAGGCTTTCCTCTTAAGTGCCTTCACTCAGCCTGCGCAAATTCAAAATATCGCTCATCTTTTTAATCTGCATGCAAGTCCGCTCGAACTGTTCCTTATCTTCGATATCCATGCACAAGTCAATTAAGGCGGGCAAACCGGGATAGGTTTTTACTTGAGCGCTGCGGACGTTGACTTTGTTGTCCTTCAAATGCGACAATACATCGTTTAGAACTCCGACTCGATCGAGCGCTTCTATTTGAATGTTAACTGCATAAGTATTCGGACGGCTACCATTGCGATCGCTCGAATTCCAACTCACAGGAACTAACCGATCGCCCGGTACGCTTTCAACATTTGAACAACCTTGCCGGTGAATCGAAATTCCGCGAGTGCGAGTCACAACTCCAATAATTGCTTCCCCAGGAATCGGACAGCAACAGCCGGATAAATGGTAGAGCAATCCCTCTACACCTGCGATCGGCGATTTGCTCGGAGACGAACTCGGTACTGGTTTCGGTGTCGTCGATGCAGGTATTAGCAACGGCAATTCGTGGGTTCCTCCGGGTGCAGCTTCAATTTTTTGCTGCACTTTTACTAAATCTCGCAGTCGATTTACTACGAGATTTAGAGTCACTTCGCCGTAGCCCAAACCGGCGATTAAATCTTCGACGCTGTGGTAGTTGCAGCGCTGAGCCACCGACTGCATGGGTTCAGATTTCAGCAAAGATTCTAAGCCGTTTTTACCTAATTCTTTTTCCAGCAATTCCCGCCCGCGAGCGAGATTTTCATCTCGGTGCGATCGCTTCAACCACTGGCGAATTCGGTTTTTTGCTCCGTTTGTCTTGACAAAATTCAGCCAGTCGGAACTCGGATGACCATTTTTTTGGGTCAAGATTTCTACAATATCGCCGTTCTTTAAAACCTTGTCTAGTGTCACCATCCGCCCGTTGACTCTCGCACCGGTGCAGCGATTGCCAATTTCTGTGTGAATGCGGTAAGCAAAATCTACGGGAGTTGACCCGCTATTGAGAGCAATCACGTCTCCGTTAGGAGTAAAAACGTAGATATCTTCGTCGAATAAGTTGTCCTTAATGCTTTGTAAATATTCGCGATCGTCTTTGAGGTCGCTTTGCCATTCTAGGAGTTGCCGCAGCCAAGTAAATTTTTCGTCGTCGCCGGTGACTGTGGTGTTAGAACCGCCGGTTTCTTTGTATTTCCAGTGCGCGGCAATGCCGTATTCTGCAATGTGGTGCATTGCTACGGTGCGAATTTGCACTTCGATGGGGCGGCCGCTGGTTCCGATTACTCCGGTGTGCAAAGATTGATAGCGGTTGGCTTTTGGTAAACCGATATAATCTTTGAACCGGCCGGGAATCGGGCGGAAAGAATCGTGGACGATCGCCAAAGCACGATAACAGTCATCATTGCTTTCTACTATGATCCGCACCGCAGCAATATCGTACACTTGCTTAAACCCTTTTTGGCGGCGCTGCATCTTGCCATAAATCCCGTACAAATGTTTGGGACGGCCGCTAACTTCATAGCATTTAATGCCTAAATTGTCAAGCCTTTCACGCAAACTATCTGTCACTTCTGCGAGTTGAGTTTCTCGATCGCCCCGCTTCTCGGCCACCAATTCCTGAATTTCGCGGTAAGCTTCCGGTTCCAGGTATTTAAACGCTAAATCTTCCAATTCCCACTTAAAGCGCCCGATACCCAAACGGTTCGCCAGGGGAGCAAAAATATCTCGGGTTTCTAGGGCAATGGTGCGCTGCTTTTCTTCGGACAAATGCTCCAAAGTCCTCATGTTGTGCAGCCTGTCTGCCAGTTTGACGACAATGACGCGAATATCTTTAGCCATTGCTAGGAACATTCGGCGGAAATTTTCAGCGAGGCGCTCTGTTTTGCTGGAAAAATTAAACTTAGAAAGCTTGGTGACACCTTCAACCAACTGCCGCACTTCCGCGCCGAACCGCTGTTCTATTTCTTCGAGAGTAATATCTGTATCCTCAACAATGTCGTGGAGGAAGCCCGCGGCAATCATGACGTTGTTGCCGCCCATATACCGGAGTATTCCAGCGACAGCTACTGGATGGCAAATGTAAGGTTCTCCTGATTTGCGGTACTGTCCTTCGTGCAAGTCGCGGGCAAATTCAAAGGCCCGACAAATTAAGCTGTTGTCATTCGAGCAATTCGGGTTAGGAGCCTCATCAGGTTGCGATCGACAATTCAGGCATTCTTGCAGCCAATCGGGAACTACAGCAGGATCGATCGAGGGAGAGGGAGTCAGAGTGTTCGCGTTCATGGGGTACACCTTTAAAACTTAGAAATACAAATGGTTAAAAGCCGGTTTGCGGTTGAATTGCCGAAATTATGTGTTTAGTTATACTAAACTACTTGAAGACCACAATTGGCAATTCAAAAAAATAGTCGATTTTTGTGTTAACTATACCTATCTAATTCCGAGTCGCCCCCCCTCTCCGGTAGGAAAATATAGTGACACCACTGCCGCCGCCGCAGTCTGTCGATCGGGTAAAATAAGCATATTTTGGCGGTAGCAGTTGAGGTAGCGGGCGATCGGCATTCACAGGCAACGCTAAACTAAAAGCATGAGCCAGAAGGGTTTATTCAGGGCACTCTATCAGAAAAAGTTCTCAAAAAACAGGGAATTGCTGCAAAAACGCACGGCTTCCCTTAATACGAGCAAACCTTAAGCAAGAATCTACTTTGATTATAAATACAAATTTGTTTACAAAATCATGATATTGTCCGAAGACCGCCGCCAGTGCTACCAAGAATTACAGCAAGCACTAGAACAGCTACAAAGAACTGCTGCACAGGAGAATCTGGATCGGGCCGCGCTGGCGATCGAATACAGAAAAGTGCAACAATTTTTCGGAAACCAAATTATGAGAGCCGACAGCGGTGAGTTAGGCGCCTCAGAAACAGCCCCAGAGCAGTCCTATTTGACGGAAATACACAAGCAACTGCGGTTATTGGGGACAGATGTCACGTTTTTGCAAGCGTCGCGCCAGCCAGCGACAGCAGAGGCGAGGCAAACTGCGGCGATCGCGCGGCTTAACACGCTAATTGGCTACTGCGGCGCGCTACTGCAAAAAAATTCTGGTTCTTCAGGGCCCGTCCAGATACAGAATTAACAACTGAATTAACAGGGAATTGAGAAGGTAAGGAGAAATAAAGCGGTGGAATGTCCAAAATGTAAACATCCAAACTTAGAAGGCGGTACCTTAGCCGGCAGCATGTCGGTGCGGTGGTGTCCCAACTGTTACGGTATCTGGATTCCAGGCAGAGAATACGAAGCTTGGCAGAAACAGCAGAGCCAGTGGTACAAAAAATCCGAGAAGCCACAGGCGACGACAGGGACTCTCGGCATAGAATTCACGCCGTCTCCCTACGACAGCAAAGCAGCGCTGTGTCCCGAAGACGGTCACTATCTGTCGCGGGCGAAAGTTCCCTTCAGCAGAGTGCCCTTTTACATAGAGCGCTGTATGCTGTGCGGGGGCATTTGGTGCGATAACGGCGAGTGGGACATTCTCGAAAGTCTGGGATTCCACACCGAGATTGACAAGATGTTTTCTCCCAACTGGCAAGCCAAGGCCCGCGTGCAAGAACTCGCCTCTCGGGAACGTCAAGTGCTTACTGAGAAGCTGGGGCCGGATATCGCCGGATATGTGTTGGAACTCGCGGAAGTTTTAGCAGACCATCCCCACGCAGATTGTGCGGCTACTTACATACTGCGGAGAGCTGAGTTGAAGCGAAGGGAAATTTAGTCAGTTGTCAGTTGTTAGTTGTCAGTTGTTAGTTGTCAGTTGTCAGTTGTCAGTTATCAGTTGCTCGGTGAATGATGTACTAATAAAAGCTTTGTTTGTAGCTATTTTTATTTGTATTTACAAACAGCAGAGCAGTCTCTTGCCAATAACTAATAAGTCCTGAACAATACTAATAACTAACAACTAACCGCCAGTATATTGACCATTAAATAACAAATAACAACTGACCACTGACCACTGACTACTGACTAAGGACAAATGACTAATGACTAATGACTCTTCTCTATTTTCCGTTGAAAATCTGCGAGTAGCTTATCCTCAGCGGCGGGGCCAATCCGGTTGGGCCGTTGACGGGGTTTCCCTGACGCTGAAACCGGGGGAAAAGCTGGGATTAGTTGGGGAGTCTGGGTGCGGTAAGTCAACTTTGGGAAGGGCGGCGATGCGGTTGCTGCCGGATTCAACGCTGATTGAGGGGCGAGTTAGTTTTGCTGGAGAGTCGGTGTTTGATATGAATGCTTCGCGACTCAGACGGTTTCGGGGCGAAGCTGTGGCATTGATTTTTCAAGATCCGATGACTCGTCTCGATCCTTTGATGACTGTAGGGGAACACTGCATCGAGACTTTGCAAGCTCACAGACCGAATTTGGATCGCAAGCAAGCTAAGAAACGGGCGATCGAAACTCTGGAAGCTGTGAAAATTCCGGCGTCTCGCTGGTCGCAATTTCCCCACGAATTTAGCGGCGGAATGCGGCAAAGAGTAGCAATTGCTTTGGCTCTTTTGCTCGATCCTAAATTAATTGTGGCGGACGAACCGACTACGAGTTTGGACGTAACTGTCGCTGCCCAGATTTTGCAGGAATTAACCAGACTTTGCGAGGAACGGGGAACGGCTATTTTGTTGATTTCTCACGATTTGGCGATGGTGGGGGAGTATTGCGATCGCATTGCGGTGATGTACGGCGGCAAAGTCGTAGAAACAGGACCGGTGCAGAAGGTTTTTCAACAGCCGCAGCACGAATATACTCGATCGCTCCTGAAAGCAGCTTTGCACATTCAAGCTGATTCGGGCAAAGGGTTAGCATTCGAGGAAATCAGGACTGAAGTCGTTACTGCAAACTTAACAAATTCGCCTCTTTTGACCGTGACAAATTTGCAGCAACACTACAGTTTAGAAAGCAATTTATTAGATCAGTTATTTTCCAGGAATCGCCCGGTAATTAAAGCAGTAGACGGCGTTAGTTTAGAGCTAGAACGGGGAGAAATCCTAGGGCTGGTAGGGGAGTCCGGCTGCGGCAAAAGTACCTTGTCTCGCACGATTTTGCAGCTAATTCCCGCGACAGGCGGCAAAGTTGAATTTCAAGGAATAGATATAACTGCCCTGAGCCGCGATGCTGTGAGGAAGCACCGCCGCCAAATGCAAATGATATTTCAAGACCCCCACGCTTGCCTCAATCCGATGATGACTGTCGGAGAAAGTATTGCTGACCCTTTATTTATTCACAAATTAGCTAATACCAGCGAAGCTAAAAAACAAGTAATCCAAATGTTAGAGCGGGTGGGTTTGACTCCAGGGGAGGATTTCTTTCGCCGCTATCCGGGGGAATTGTCAGGAGGACAACAGCAGCGAGTTTCGATCGCGCGGGCTTTAATTACTCGGCCGCAACTGATAATTTGCGACGAACCGGTGAGTATGCTGGATGCCAGCGTGCAGACTCAAGTTTTGGAGCTGATGTTGGAGTTGAAGCAGGAATTTAATTTGACTTATCTATTTATTACGCACGATTTGTGGGTGGCGAGATTTTTTTGCGATCGTATTGCGGTAATGAATGCTGGAAAAATTGTTGAAATCGGCAAGACTAGAGAGATTTTTACTAATCCGCAGCACCCTTACACTCAGCAGTTGTTGCAGGCTGCTCCTTTACTGGCCCGAACTAATTGATTTGGGATTTGGGATTTGGGATTTGGGATTTGGGATTTGGGATTTCGGAAATTTCGGGTTAAATTGGTTAAAGTTAAGGGATACTTTTCAAATCATCCCACGGACACCAAGCACCATATGGCAGAATCTGACCTAGGCAGTTTTGCGGTGGCACCCGAAGCCTCACTCGCAATCGCAGAGGATGAGGACACCGAGATCGATCGTCCGACGGTAACTCGATCGTCAGCATACAACAATTGGTCTGCCGACGATCCCGTGGGAGCTTTGTTCAAAGAAATGGCTCGGTATCCTCTACTGACTGCCACCGAAGAGGTGGAGTTGGCGCGCCGCGTTCAAGAATTGGTAGCCCTGAATGACTTAGAACAGCGTTTGCAGCAGGAATTGGACAGAGTGCCGACAAAAGCTGAACTCGCGGCGGCTGTGGGGGTGAGCGAAATTCAACTGCAACAGCTTCGCCACCAGTGTCAGTCGGCGAAACGGAAAATGATCAGCTCGAATTTGCGCTTGGTGGTTTCGATTGCCAAACGCTATCTCAATCGGGGCGTGCCTTTTCTCGATTTAATTCAGGAAGGAGCTTTGGGTTTGAATCGAGCCGCCGAAAAGTTCGATCCGGAGAAAGGTTACAAATTTTCTACCTATGCCTATTGGTGGATTCGCCAAGGAATTACCCGGACAATTGCCAATCAAGGGCGGACGATTCGCTTGCCGGTTCATATTGTCGAACAGTTAAATAAACTCAAAAGAGTTTATCGGGATTTGAGGCGTTCTCTTCAACGCAATCCCACTGAAACTGAACTTGCTAGAGAAATGGAAGTTACTTGCGAACAGCTTCGCTACCTCCAGCAAGTACGCCGGCAATCTTTGTCTCTCAACCACCGCATCGGCACCGAAGAAAGTTCGGAACTTTTGGATGTTCTTGAAGATAGCGCGACGCAATCTCCAGAAGCTCAGATGAATGAGATGATGATGCGCCAAGATATTTTGGAGGTGTTGGACAGTATTTTGACTGAGCGGGAAAAAGAGATTGTTGCGATGCGTTACGGTTTGCTAACCGGCGAACCTTACACTTTAGAAGAGGTCAGCAGTATGTTCAATTTGTCCCGCGAACGAGTCCGTCAAATTCAAAATAAGGCAATGCGAAAGCTGCGCCGCCCTCAAGTGACGGAACGATTGAAGGGATGGTTGAAATAAGCTAAAAAACATTTAGTTTGCATTTGGAAAAATCTTAAAATTTTTGTGGGTGGGCAATCCTAGCCCGCCCTAGATATGCAGATTTAAGGTGGAAAAGCTTAATTAAAAATTAAAAATGTCTTGATGTGGTATTTTTAATGGTGGATTGTCGCGTACTACTTATTTATTTATGTCTTCTGAGGTAATTTTGCGTCCAGCTATCCGCGCCGACGTGCCGGTGCTGTTTGATTTGATTAAAGCTTTAGCTGAGTACGAAAAATTATCTCATGCCGTTACTGGCAATGCGGTTGATTTGGAGAATCATTTGTTTGGCTCACGACCTTTTGCTGAAGCGATTTTAGCCGAGTGCGAGGGTCGAATTGTGGGCTGGGCGCTGTTTTTTTACAATTATTCTACTTTTTTGACTCAGCCGGGAATTTATTTGGAAGATTTGTTTGTGCTGCCTGAGTTTCGAGGGCGGGGAATTGGCAAGTCTTTGATAGTTTATTTAGCGCAGTTGACAGTAGAAAGGGGCTGCGGGCGTTTGGAATGGAGCGTGCTCGATTGGAATGAATTGGCGATCGGATTTTATAAGGGCATCGGTGCTGATGTGATGCCCGACTGGCGGATTTGCCGGGTTGCGGGCGAATCTTTGGCGAATTTGGCATCGAAGTAATTGTAGAGCGCCCGCTTGCCAAAATGTCGATCGCGCGGGTGCGCCGAAGCGCACATTTCGAGGAATCGGTAGGGTGTGCACCGCGCACCTTACAACGAATCTGTAGCGTCTCAAATTTTTTGTTCCGTAAATCCTCATAAATAATTGACAAAAATATAGGAAAATTTAAGTAACAGTAGATTTTAATTGAGAGAGTAGATCGTGATTATTTGGGTAAACGAGCAAATCGATCCGTCCGGCATTCTTTATTCTTGCATTGCTTGTTGCGATGAGACTCAAGCCAAGGAATGCCACGCATCTTTTGAGCAGAATTTGACCGCAGATCAAAAACACCAGGGCTGGGTTGCTACCTTGCGGACTGTTAGTTCTTGGGATGAGGTGCCTGTTAATGCTTTGAAATTGAATTGATCGGTGCCACGTCAATCAGCAGATTTAGTCTCGCCGTGTTTCGGTGCGAGGGAAACACCAGGAAAATGTTGCGCGTCTGTTCGGAAATTTTCGAGGCCGCAGTGCTGCGAACACGAAGGCGGCGAAAAAGTGTGCAAATGCGATCCTCTTCGAGGGCTCCGCTAACGACAATTCTCATTTTTTCAACTAATTTTAGTATTACTATTAATAGATAGAGGCATTTCAAATTGTCAAGTTAAATTTTTATGATTGAAACCTTATTTCACGCTTATACGCCTCTCGTTATCTGGACGGGCTTAGGACTGCTGCTTTTTCAATATATCCCAGTGGATTTTCCCAAGCTGCTGAGCCGCTTTCTTTTCTGGATTGGGATACCGCTGCAAATTCTAGTTTTAGCCCGTCAAAGCGATTTTTCCGGTGCTGTGGGATTCACGCCGGCGATCGCCCTATTCGTGTTATTTCTGAGTACGAGTTTAGCTTGGTTGACTTGGCTGTTATTGCGCCGGCTGAGTGCGCGCCACGCCAAACAGCCATATTTTCAGGGCAAAAATTCTCTAATTAATTTATTTTTATTAAATTTTAATTCCCTGAAGCGATCGAGCCAAGGCAGTTTTATCCTAGCTGCGATGTTAGGGAATACAGGCTTTGTCGGATTAGCAATCACCCCCGCTATCATCAGCACCGATAACAACAACTGGGCCGTCTTGTACAGCGTCACTAACAACGTTATAGGAACTTATTGTTTCGGTGTATTTATTGCTAGCTATTTCGGTAATTCCGAGCAAAAAAATCACTGGTGGACTCAGATCCGGGAGGTGCTGACAGTTCCCGCTCTGTGGGCTTTTTTAATTGGTTTTTTCACGAGAAACATCCCCCTGCCCGAAACAGTAGAATCAGGCTTGCAGGCGGCAATTTGGGGGGTAATTGCGAGTGCTTTGCTGCTGGTTGGTATTCGGCTAAGGTCTATTAAAACATGGCAGAGTTTTGAACTAGCCTTAGTCCCGTCGCTGTTAAAAGTAGTAATTGTGCCGGTGCTGATTGGATTGGGTGCTAATCTTTTCGGATTGAGCGGCGATCCGAGGTTGGTGTTGGTGTTGATGTCGGGAACGCCCACAGCTCTTTCCGTGTTGATTTTAGCGGAAGTCTACGAGCTCGATCGCGATTTGTTAGCTAGCAGCATCGCCATAACTTCCGTCGGTTTGCTGCTGATGCTTCCACTTTGGTTAGCTGGGTTTAGCTAATATTAGCTGAAGTCTGAACTCAGATGGCTCTAAAATTTCGCAGTACAATTAACAATAACTGCACGGAAAACGACGATGAACGAGACAATAACTGCTACTGGTCTGCCTCCTGCATTCCCCGATCATACCCAACTGCCAGACGAAGACGGTACATTTGTGAAAAATTTTCAGGAGCATCCCCAGAGCATCATTCTGACAGATTCGATCGGGCCGGTTGTAGAGCGGCTGCATCCAGACGGACAATACGCGATCGGGCAAGATTGCGGCATTTACTGGCGAGAAACTGACCCGCCAGAGAAAGGTGCAGAAGCACCGGATTGGTTTTACGTGCCCAACGTACCGGCAACTCTCGACGGTTTTCGCCGCTCTTATGTACTTTGGCGGGAACACATGGCGCCGTTGATTGCTTTAGAATTTGCTAGCGGTAATGGAGACGAAGAGCGCGATCGTACTCCCCTGGCTGTGGCGGCTGACGGTACAACAACTAAACCGGGTAAGTTTTGGGTGTACGAGAAAATTATCCGCATTCCTTACTACGGCATTTATGAAATTAAAACTGGCAATTTAGAAGTCTATCACCTGATAGATTTGGTGTATCGAAGGATAGAGCCAAACGAACGCGGTCACTATCCCATTCCTTTATTAGAAGTAGAATTGGGACTTTGGCAGGGAAGTTATCAAAATCAAGAAATGCTTTGGCTGCGGTGGTGGGATTTGCAGGGGAAT
Source organism: Microcoleus pseudofavosus SVA1_A4 (assembly GCF_036700565.1). NCBI lineage: Bacteria > Bacillati > Cyanobacteriota > Cyanophyceae > Oscillatoriales > Microcoleaceae > Microcoleus > Microcoleus pseudofavosus. The sequence goes on along the minus strand of NZ_JAUBPE010000020.1, from coordinate 77,465 downwards.
TTGCTGTTAACTGGCTCCGAACAAGTTGAAATTGAGCGGGCTAGAACCGAACAAGAACGCCAAAGAACCGAACAAGAACGGCAAAGAACCGAGCAAGAACGCCAAAGGGCCGAACAAGCAGAGCGAAAACTCGCCCAGTTAGCGGAGCGGCTCCGAGCAATGGGAATCGATCCCGATACTGAGGATTGATATCAAATCCGATCGTAGTAGATACCGAGCCGGTGCGTCGCGATCGACAATCTGTAAATCTACTAGATTTTCTCCTAGCGACGCACCATACCTCATCGCGAGCCGGTGCGTCGCAGCAGTAATAATGCGATTAGATTAGTCTTAAAATTATTTTTGTAGTAAATGTAACTTACAAATCTGACATTACAAGCAATCATTTTAAGAGGATTGAGCCAACCTCCAAAACCAACAAATTTTCACATGGCAATTAACAAAAATTTATCTGTATCTAAAAATTCAATTAAAGCGTTTCGCGGTGCTTTTCTAGATTTTGTGGAAGATCCTTTTTATGTTGCCCAAAATCAAAGCGTTCGCTATGTTCCAGATGGTCTGCTGGTTGTAGAAAACGGAATTGTTAAAGCTTTTGGAGCTTACGATCGCCTGAAAGAGCAGTTCTCAGACATCACTGCGTCTGAATACCCAGGAATGCTGTTGATGCCTGGATTTATTGATATTCACGTGCATTTCTCCCAAACTGGAATGATTGCTGCTTACGGAAAACAGCTTTTGGATTGGTTGAATCAATATACGTTTCCAACCGAACTGAAGTTTAAAGACCGAGAATACGCCGAACAGGTTGCAGCTATTTTTCTTGATGAACTCTTACGCAACGGCACCACGACGGCAGTTGTTTTAGCAGCGGTTTTTTCAGCATCAGTCGATGCTTTTTTTGAGGCAGCGAGCCGTCGAAATCTGCGGATGATTGCGGGTAAAGTGATGATGGATCGCAATGCACCGAAATATCTGACCGATACGGCCCAAGAGTCGTATAAAGATAGCAAACAACTGATTGAAAAATGGCATCGCAATCAACGATTGTTATACGCGGTTTCGCCTCGGTTTGCACCGACTTCAACCCCGGAACAACTGAAGCTAGCAGGGAAACTGTTGCAAGAGTATCCTGATGTTTATCTGCACACGCATCTATCAGAGAACGTTAATGAAGTTGCTTGGGTAAAAGAACTTTTTCCCGAGTCCAAAGGCTATCTCGATGTGTACGATCGAGCTGGATTGGTGGGAGAGCGATCGATCTTTGCACACGGCGTACAACTGACGAATGCAGAATTTCAACGGATCTCTGAAGCAAAATCCACGATCGCATTCTGTCCTACGTCAAATTTGTTCTTAGGCAGTGGGTTGTTCGATCTTGAAAAAGCGAAGTCGATCGACGTTCCGGTTAAAGTAGGGCTTGCCACAGATGTTGGTGCAGGAACGAGTCTTTCGATGCTGCAAACGGCAAATGAAGCGTACAAAGTCGCGCAACTGAGACAATACTCTCTCTCTGCATTTCAAGCATTGTTTCTCGCTACGCTGGGCAGCGCTAGAGCGTTATGTCTTGACGATCGCATTGGCAATTTCGAGGTGGGTAAAGAAGCAGATTTTGTGGTGCTGGACTTGCGATCGACGCCGATCATGGCATTTCGCAATTCTGTAGCACCCGCAACAACGCTGGAAGAACTTGCCGATCGTGCCTTTAGTTTAATCATCATGGGCGACGATCGAGCCGTTGAGGCAACCTACATCCTGGGGGAACTCGCCTACAGCAAAGCAGATTAAACTATCGGCGTCGCCTCAACCACTGGTAAGTCATTCAAACCTACCAGTTCGCGATCGCCATGCCGGCTCAGGCTGCTGAATGATGAAACCGCAGCGACATAAAGATGAACCGAATAACGAAGATCCCCGCAATGATCCAAGTTCCCCCAGACACTTCCTTGGCTCTACCTTGGCAGGTTTTCACAATCGGATAGGCAATAAATCCGATCGACAACCCTTCCGCGATCGAATAAGTCAATGGAATCAGGAATATCGTTAGAAACGCTGGAATCACTTCCGAAATATCATCCCAGGGAATTTCTTTAACCTCAGCCAACATCATCGCGCCAACAATCACCAGCGTCGGCGTCGTTGCAAAAGCTGGAATCGCTTTAAACACCGGAATGAAAAACAGCGACACCGCAAATAATCCTGCCACAACTAAAGCGGTAAATCCTGTTCTACCGCCTTCGGCAACACCTGCGACGGATTCAACATAAGCCGTCACGCTCGACGTACCGAAGATCGGCCCGATTGTGGTGCCAATCGCATCTGCCATCAGTGCTTTATTTGCACGCGGCAACTCGCCATCCGGGCCGATATAGCCTGCCCGCATTCCCACACCCGTTAACGTCCCGATCGTGTCAAAAATATCAACAAACAGAAATACAAACAGCACTGCAATCCAGTCAAGAAAATTGTCGGAGTTCAGATTAGCAATTCCCACAAATGCTTGACCAAAAATGTCTTTTGGCAATTCTGGCAGCGCAAAAAATCCTTGAGGTGGGGGTGAAACCTTGAACAGCCAAGCCCAAATTGCGGTGCCAAAAATTCCAAAGAGTAACGCACCTCTGACGCCCCGAACCACCAATCCGGCTGTCATCGCTAAACCCGCCACAGCGAGTAGCGTGTTCGGTTCTGCTAAACTGCCAAACGCCGTTTTTGTCGCTGGATTTGCCACAATCAATCCGGCTCCCCCATTGGCAACATCTCCTGACATACCGATGTAGGCAATAAACAAGCCGATCCCTGCTGCGGTTGCGTGCTTGAGCGACCTGGGAATTGCCACGATCAATAACCGACGTACATCCGTGAACGTCAGAGCGATAAAAATTAACCCCTGAACAAACACGCAGGACAGCGCCAATCGCCAATCGATTTTCAGTCCGATTACAACTGAGAAAGCAAAAAAGGCATTCGTTCCCATTCCAGGCGCCAGCCCGAAAGGGTAGTTTGCTAAAATTGCCATGCAGAAGGTTGCAACTGCCGCCGCAACAGCGGTTGCCACAGCCAATTGCGAAAACAAATCTCCAGGCTGTTGTAGAAAAATCGCGTTTGACAGCACGATCGGATTGACGACTAAGATGTATCCCATCGTCATGAACGTGGTGATACCCGCGAGCGTCTCTGTTTTGAAATTGGTTCTGTAGAAATCAAACTGGAAGAACTCTGCCAGTGCAGCTTGCCAACCTGTGTAGGATTGCTTTGGCGGAATCGGTTTTTGAAATTCTAAATCAGCGCTCATGGTTTCGATCTCCGAAAATCTATTGAGATAGGAGTTAGGCGGTAAACGATCGTCCTAGACCCAATGCCGCCAATCCTTTGCGATACGCGATCGAGCTTTTATCCCCGGCAATGTGGACTTCATCTTGCAGCGCGATCGGTAAATCTTCGGGATACTGTTCCTCAACAATATCCTTATCTTCGCCAAACACTTGATGGTTAAAGTCCAGCGTGTCTTGCAGCGGTGCATCTTTGTCAAAATTGCGGCAAATCGGCACAAACAAGCGCGTTTTGCGGGCTGAAACCGGACAGGCTGCATTCAGGATGTGTAACTGCCCGTTCGGAAAGGTAACGGTTAACTTCGCTGTGAACGGCAGCCACACTTCAAACAATCGACGCCACTTAAACCCAGGCGGACTCAGATGCTTTAGACCGTGCGGATAGTTGCTCACAGTGCTGACATAATCAGCGCGAAACCCGTGCGGTAGTCGCTCAACGGGATAATCTGGCACTTCTTGATTTTCGCGCTCGCCAAAGGATTCGGTGTGAACAAACGCAAAATGACTCACATCCAGAAAGCCTTCGACTTGACGACCTGCGGCAGCTTCGATCGCCACGCTGGCTGGGAGTACCTGAATATAGTCTGGATCGTTCCATTCCTTGAAGTCAGGAAAATGGACTGAACCGTTATCCACGAGCCTTACCCACACTAAACCATAGCGTTCGGTGACAGCGTAGGTCGTCAATTTCAGCCGAGCGGGAATAGCGGCATCCGGTTGAGCGGGAATACGCGTGCATTGACCGCTTTTGTCGTAGCGGATGCCGTGATATTTGCATTGGAGTTCATCGTTCTCAACCCATCCCAAACTCAGAGGAGCACCGCGATGCAAACACAAATCCCGTGCTGCAACGATCGAGCTATCGGAAAGTCGAAACAGCACGAGCCGTTCATCGAGCAGCTTTGCGGCAAACGGTCGATCCGTGACTTCATGCGAGAAGGCGATCGGATACCAAAACGGCGCAAGGGCTTTCCAATCAGTTTCAGTAAAAGTGCAGTTTCGAGGCAATATAAACGCAGAATTGCACGATCGTTCTTGTGTAGTGTGCATAATGCTGTATGCGAAATACCGCTGAAGCTTAAAACATTAGAAAGCTTACTTCTGTACGATTTACTACATATAGCCTGTCTCAGTAACATGAGTTAGTTGTAGGTTGGGCCCTTGGAACGAACCCTACGTTTCACTTCGCCCAAATCTCTGGGGCTAACTGGTGGCTCGCTGCTCTTTTACCTATGTCAAATGCTAGTTGTAGTCCGATCGCGAGTTGCGATCGAACGCCGAATCTGTTTCATCCTTGCCTTTGGGAATCACTTTTTCCAATCCCTTAGCAATTAATGGTAGAAATCCGATAACCAACATTACGCCCAATACGTTAAATATTAATTGAGCGTTGGCGATTTCTCGGGCAACATCTTCGCCTGCCCCAAATAAGCTGGAGAGCCATTGGGAGATCGCCGCCAATTGACTAGCAAATAAAATCCCCAAAGTGGCGGTCGTCAGATTAAATAATAAATGAAAAATCCCCGTTCGTACAGCAGGTCTTTCTCGTCCAATTGTCGCGACTAATGTATCGGCGCAAGTTCCAACTTCCGCTCCTAACATTAAGGCTATCCCAGCAGGAAGTGAAATTAAACCTTGACTAGCTAGGGTAACGATAATAGCAACCGTAGCGGAGGAAGATTGAACTAAAATGGTAAACAAGGCACCAATTCCAGCTCCTAGTAAGGGTTTTTCTCCCAAAGTTTCCATTAACTTAAGAAATGGTTGGTAGCTCTCAAACGGCTCCATTGCGCTTTCAATTTGGTCTAGTCCGAAAAACAGTAAGCCAAAACCCAGCAAAACTAAACCAATATTTTTGAGTCGGTCTGTTCTCCCAATAAAAGTTAACAAGAAGCCAATAAACATCACAAGTGGCGCGTATTCGTTAATTTTAAAAGCAACGATTTGAGCGCCGATAGTCGTGCCAATATTGGAACCTAAAACTACTCCTAGAGACTGAACAAATGTTAGCAATCCGGCACTCACCATCGCAATTGTAATAATAATTGTGACGGATGAAGAATCTAATAAAGTAGTGGCTGCTGCGCCTGTGGCGAGTCCGGCATAGCGATTTGTAGTAAAATGTCCGATAATTTCTTTCATGCGATCGCCCGCAATTGCTTCGAGTCCTTCCGCCATCCGAGTAACACCATATAAAAAGAGCACCAATCCCCCGATCGCGCCCATTGTCATTTTAAAAGGCTCTAGTTTTTCCTCTTTTTTATCTTCCCCTTCGCTGGCATTCTTAGCTGGTTGATTCTTCTGCTGTTGCTGTCCTTCAGTAGCAGCAGGCGTTGGTTCTACTTCGCTTGAATTGGGCGTTTGAGCTTGGACGCTAACTTCTAAAGATGGGTAAAATAAATTATAACGAGCGCCGATCAAGGGAGGAACAACAATCAAGATTGTTGCTAAAAAGCTGAGTACCAATAGGTTGAGAATTTTTTGCCTTGAATTAATTAAAAATCGCATGATGTTTCCTCAAATTTTTATTAACTTTAAAATTTTAATAAATGCCAAACATCTACCTAAATAAATAGTTTAAAATTCGAGAGAAAAGATTATTATTGGTTTATAAACAGGTTAACAAAACTTGCGGAAATGATAAACTAACGGGTGGCTTCTTCCGAGACAGAACGCATTGCGCCATCAGTAAGTCGAGCAAGATTTCGATAATTTAGAGCAAGAATCGAGGTTGAACGAACTGTTTACACTCTTTAAGCTTTAAGTAACCGCTATCAATTAACCGCAGCGAAAGGAGGAACTTATTATGTCAGAAAATCACACGCCGCCAAATATTGACAGTCGGCGTACCAAAAATCGCAGGGCTGATATCAAATCCGGTGGGAGCGGAATTATAAGCGTGCGAGCGTGTTAGCGAGCGGGGACGCTCGCACTGATATTATCCAAATATATTACTCCGATGCCACCGGAAACGATATGACAGGAGCGATCGCTCCTAGTTTCACGTCTGTGCGATCGACGACCTGAAATCTGCTGTATGTAGAGGGACGGGATGAGAAAATATCTAATCTAATAAAGCCCGTCCTCGACGCACACACGCTATCTCTAGGGCTCCACGCACACCGCACTTACCCTTTACACTCACAAACAACAAAGCTGATGGAAACTAAACCACCTCTACCGCCCTTTACGTTGGAAACGGCTAAAGCCAAAGTTCAAGCTGCTGAAGATGCCTGGAATACCCGCGATCCAGAACGAGTAGCCTTAGCTTATACGGAAGATTCTCAGTGGCGAAACCGTGCCGAATTCTTCAGCGGACGGGAAGAAATCAAGGCTTTTTTAAGACGAAAATGGGCAAAGGAATTAGATTACCGTTTGCAGAAAGAACTCTGGAGTTTTACAGACAATCGGATTTCTGTTCGCTTCGAGTATGAGTGGCACGATGATTCTGGCTACTGGTATCGCGCCTATGGTAATGAACAGTGGGAATTTGCAGAAAATGGGTTAATGCGAAGACGTGAAGCCAGCATTAATGATGTTCCCATTCAAGAGTCCGAACGGAAGTTTCGATAAGATTTATCTGTGAGTTGCTAGACGCATAAACCTGGTTTTTTAGGAAAATATGCAGGTTTGTAGTCAGGACTTTAGTCCTGATTGACTAAACGCCCGAAACAGGACTCTTCGTCCTCACTACGAACGAAAGGTTGCTCGTAATATCGTTTCCGGTTGCATTGGAATAATATATTTGCATGATGTCAGTGCGAGCGTCCCCGTTCGCGACTTGGATCGCGAGCGGGGACGCTCGCACGCTTATAATTCCGATGCCACCGGAATTGATATAAGGACTTAGGCACGGGTGGTCAGAAACCGGGTTTGTTTGCGATAAGACTTCGTTACAGCCCGCAGAAACGGCAAAAAACCCGGTTTCTTTGCTTTTGATGCGTATGTCCAACTCTCCTCAATCGCAAAGTAAACTCGGAGAAGTCAGGACAAAAACATCCCTCGTCCCCACCCCTTCAGATTCCGGTTTAATCGGCGTAGTAAAATGGAAAAACTCGTGGTCGTTAACTAACAGCAATTCTCCCGGATGCAGAATTTTATTAAAAACAGGCTTCTCTTTTTTAGCCAAGTACAAATGCGTTTCGCCGCCGACAATATTAGTTCTGTCAACCGAGAAGATGCCGATAAAATCAGTACCGTCTCTGTGAATGCCTTCCGGTGCGGGGTTGCCGAAATTGTGCGGCGAACAACTCGTCCTGATTTGATGGATGCCGATTTCAGCTTCCGGGTGAATTTTGCAGGAATCGAAAAAAGCAAAAATCATCTGTTTGAAATTATCGAGGGCAATTAGCCGATCGTCCAATTCGGCAAATTCGCGCCGGATATCGCCCACTAGCGGATTGTATGTTTTGCTTTGAAACAAGTAGCCGTGAGGCAACTTAACCAACTCGTTCCCGTTCACGACAAACCGCGACAATCTTCTCGATCGATACTTTCCTCTGATATAAGGATCGACAGGCATATCGTCAAAAAATTCCTTGAAACCTTCTAGCTTAATCGAGTTTACTTTTTTGAAAGTAAACATGAAAGCATAATCCAAATGAATGGATTCTAATACCGTTTTCATAGATTTTTCTCCCTGAAGCCTTGCTCCCCTCCCCAGTTTTGCCTTAAGGAGGTGTATGCTTCTACTCTAGCGCAGGTTTTTTGTATGTGTCGTAAAAGACACTACAAAAATTGCAAAGATATCGTAAAGACGACAAGATGAATTCAGGGGCTTGTTTTTCTTTTTATCGAAAATCCAAAATCTAAAATCTAAAATCGATTGACCGCTTTCACCAGCGACTGACAGGCCCGCAGGAAAACGGCAACATCGACCCCAAGTGCGACGTACTGAACGCCAGCATCAATCCACTGCTGGGCGATTTCGGGGTTTTCGGCAAAAGTACCGGCCGCTTTGCCTGCACTGCGGATGGTTTGCACTGCCTCCTGCATCATGTCGATGACTCGGGGATCGCGGACTTGGCCGGGAATGCCGATCGACTGCGACAGATCGTAAGGCCCCAAAAAAATCACGTCAACCTGCGGCACAGTCACAATTTCCGCGAGGTTGTCGATGCCGCCTTTGCCTTCGACATGAATCACAACTAAGGATTCTTCGTTGAGTTTGTCCGTGATATTTGTACCTGCGGCGGTGTAAAGTCCCGCCCGCGTAGCGAAGGAAAGGCCCCGCGTGCCCAGAGGACTGTATTTAGCACTTTTGACAGCGGTTTCGGCATCAATTTTGCTTTCAATTTGAGGTACTTGAACGCCTGCACTGCCGATGTCGAGAGCTCGTTGAATTTGCGGCCCGTCGTTCTTGCGGACGCGGACGATGGGTGCAATTCCGGTGCAGTCGGCGGCGCGACACAAATCTTCAGCAGCAAGCGGGTGCAGGGGGCCGTGTTCCATGTCGATGACGGCGAAATCAAATCCAGCGTGACCGCAGATTTCTATGAATGCGGGATAAGCGCAGTTCATAAATAAACCGAGGACTGTTTCGCCTTGTTTGATTTTTTGTTTGAGTTGGTTTTGACGCATAAATTTGGAGTTTTTTATTGGCGATGAATGCCGATGAACCCATATTTTTTTTAAAATACAGCTCAAATATTGCCCTTATAAATTACTTTATGTTAATAGAATAGCTAAAAATTTGGTAGCTGATTTTGCTTCAATCTTAAAGGGAATTAAGCACAAAAGCCAGCCCACAATAAACATTCCTAAGATTGGTAAAAATATTGGTCCTATGGAGGGTTCGACTAACCAAGCAAATAAAGAAAACATTCCAATACTGCCAGTTGTCCACAGCCAAAGAATCAAAAATGCTAGGACTATTTTATTTAAAGTCATGCTAATTTTGATGGAACAACCGAAGGGTTGAGAATGGATCTTTCCTTTTATAATTGGGAAAAATAAATGACTCCCGATGATAATGCGATTAATTTTGAAGGTATTGCCAGAAATTGTTCCTTCATAAGGTTTTGCAGGTGGCGGGCCAAAGGGTATAATTATTTTCAAAATTTTGGGATTAGTGACAATTTCGTCCAACCTGCGCCAAACTTCCGAACAAGTTAAACTGGTGGTAATTGTTAAACTCTCAAAAGGAATCAATGAGCTAAAAATTTTGACGATAAATTTGACAATATTGAGCATAAGTTTGAGCCGGCTGTTCAATAGTTGTTGCTGGTATTAATGCCTCTTCAATAAAAAGTTTTTCCTGACTGTACCACGAAATACCAGTATACTGCAAAATAAACATTTGGATGCGATGAGTGTGTTTTGCTTATGTCAAAATTAATTCCACAATCTCCGATGAAACTTCGAGGGTATCTATTTTCGCTCAAAGGTCGATCGATCCTTAGCCTCACCCTCGGCATAATTTCCGCGATAGGGAGCATTTCGCCAGTATTTGCCGAACCTCCGCGTAATCCAGACAATGCAGAAACTTGCGACATTCTAGTAGCAGGCGGCGGGCTCGCAGGCGCTGCTACCGCTTACGAAGGTTTGCTGGCGGGGCGCACTGTTTGCATGACTGAAATTACTGACTGGGTAGGCGGTCAGATTTCCTCCCAGGGAACTTCCGCACTCGATGAAAGAGAAACTCAGCGATCGCTCTTATTTTACCCCCGCGGCTACCTAGAATTGCGGAGGCGGATCGAGGAACATTACGGCCGGCTAAATCCCGGAGGCTGTTGGGTTAGCTATTCGTGTTTCATGCCCTACGACGGTCACAAAATTCTATTTAACATCTTGCAGGATGCCGCTAAAACAGGCAAAGGCACGCTGAAATGGTTTCCCAATACAGTTATTAAAGAACTAGCAATTACTCCTGCTGTGGCGGGGAATGCAGTTGGGGGTCAACAAATTAAAAGTGCGATCGCCATTCAACACAAACCTGCCGCCAACACCCCGCCAATCAACACCGAAACTCTTTCTCAGACTATCGAAGATGCCTATCGCTACGAAAATTCGGCGCGATTTAACAAAACTATTATTCGGTTTATTCCCAAACCACCTAACCAATCTAATTCAAAACCTAGGGGTGCTGATTGGTACGTTGTAGATGCCACTGAAACCGGCGAATTGATCGCACTTGCGGATGTTCCCTACCGCCTCGGAATTGACCCGCGTTCCCCTCTCGAACCTTCTTCTGCCAGCCCAACCGGCGACGCTTACTGCACTCAAGGTTTTACTTACACTTTTGCGATGCAGGCAACGAAGGAACCGCAGCAGCATCAAGTGCCGTCTTTCTATCAACAATACGCTCCTTACTACAGTTATGAATTGGCGAGATTGGCGAGCTTTCCGTTAGTTTTCAGCTACCGCCAAATTAGGAGTACGAGACCGGATGAGCCGCGCCCTTCCGACCCGAAGCTATTCCCGATTTATCCTGGGGATATTTCGATGCAAAACTGGACTTGGGGCAATGATTACCGTCCGGGTTCTGCCCAGGATAATTTAATTTATTCTCGCGCGCAGTTGGAAGCGGCCGGTCAACTGCAACCGGGTGGATGGATGGGCGGTTTGCGAACGGAAACTTTGCGCCGAGGGGAGGAAAACTCTAAGGGATATTTTTACTGGTTGGTAGCAGGAACTACTGATTCGCAGCTAGGAAATAATGTGAAAAAGCCTTATCCAAACAATCGTCTTTTGAGCGGGTTGGATTCGCCGATGGGGACCGTGCACGGACTTTCTAAATATCCTTATATGCGGGAGGGCCGGCGCATTATTGGGCGGCCGAGTTTCAATCAGCCTCAAGGTTTTACGGTGTGGGAAGTTGATATGTCTCGCATCGACTTTAAGGCTGAGTTTTACCGCCAGAATTTGTCGGAGGAAGAGTATCGCAATTTGTGGTTGGCTGTGGGTGGTTTGAATGCGCCGGCTTTGGCCGTGGGAAGTCAATCGGTAGAGGATACAAAATCGCGATCGCGCGCTACGATTTATCCTGATTCTGTGGGTATCGGTCATTATGCGATCGACTTTCACCCCTGCATGACCAACAGTCCGCCGGAAGCACCGGGAAATACCGAACGGGAAGGCACTCGCAAAGCTCAAGGCCAAGCTTATCCGTTCCAAATTCCGCTGCGGGCAATGATTCCTCAAAAGATTGACAATATGTTAGTGGCGGGTAAAAGTATTGCTGTCAGCCATACAGCAGCGGCTGCTTATCGAGTGCATTCTTTTGAATGGTCTGCCGGTGCTGCGGCGGGAGTTACGGCTGCTTTTTCCCTAGAAAAGGGGATTTTACCTTATGAATTAGTGGACGAATTGCCGTCCCGCGAGCCAAACTTGGAAATGTTGCAGTTGCGGTTGCAACAAAATAAGAATCCGATCGCCTTTCCGGGTACTTCTATTTTCAATAGTTCGTGGCAAAATTGGAAATAATCGCAGTTGGTAATGTGTAGAGCGGGCATCCTGCCCGCCCTACAATAAAATTCACTCTTTGTGGAACAGGGTGGAACAGGCTTCCGGGCCTGTTCCTGACACCCCACAATTAACTGCTTACCAAGAAGAGTTTGCTAACGAGTACAAAATACCTGATAAACAGCAATTTGTCATCCATCTTTCGATATAAGCAATCAGACACTGCTTTAGTCGGATAATATCAATAATCTCAAAAATATTCCCCCCTTCCCCTTCAAACTCGTCAAAGGTAACGGTCATGTCAACTGCACAGATAACAAGCGCCAATTCAAATAATGGTTATGCCAAACAGTTACTCAGAACCTTAGTAGCTGTTAAAAAAGGGGACTTTTCAGTTCGGATGCCCATAGACCAGACCGGTCTAGCGGGAAAAATTGCTGACGAACTTAACGACATTATCGATCTCAATGAGAGAATGGCGGCCGAACTCGATCGGATCGGCACAGTTGTCGGTAAAGAAGGCAAAATCGCCCAGCGGGCAACCATCGGCAGCGCCGAGGGGTCTTGGGCAGCTAGCGTAGATTCTGTCAATACCCTAATTACAGATTTAGTGCAACCAACCTCTGAAACCGCGAGAGTAATTCGGGCCGTAGCAAAAGGAGATTTATCGCAAACCATCGCCTTAGAAATAGAAGACAGACCCCTCAAAGGAGAATTCCTTCAAACAGCGCAAATTGTTAACACAATGGTAGACCAGTTGAGCTCCTTTGCGTCGGAAGTAACGCGGGTTGCTAGGGAAGTGGGAACCGAAGGCAAATTAGGGGTGCAAGCTGAAGTTAAAGGAGTTGCAGGAACCTGGAAAGATTTAACGGATTCAGTTAACTCGATGGCCGGCAATTTAACAGCACAAGTACGGAACATTGCTGACGTGACAACCGCTGTGGCAAATGGCGATTTATCCAAAAAAATTACCGTAGATGTGAAAGGGGAAATTCTCGAACTGAAAAATACGATTAACATCATGGTGGATCAGTTGAGTTCCTTCGCGTCTGAAGTAACGCGGGTGGCGAGAGAAGTAGGAACCGAAGGCAAATTAGGCGTGCAAGCTGAAGTGCGGGGAGTAGCAGGAACCTGGAAAGATTTAACGGATTCAGTTAACTCGATGGCCGGCAATCTTACCGCACAAGTACGGAACATTGCCGACGTGACGACTGCTGTGGCAAATGGTGACTTATCTAAAAAAATTACTGTAGATGTTAAAGGCGAAATTCTGGAGTTAAAAAACACGATTAACATCATGGTGGATCAGTTAAATTCCTTCGCATCTGAAGTAACGCGGGTGGCGAGAGAAGTAGGTTCCGAAGGCAAACTCGGCGGTCAAGCAGAAGTTAAAGGAGTTGCAGGAACTTGGAAGGATTTAACTGATAGCGTTAACTTCATGGCAGGCAGTTTGACAGCACAAGTGCGGAACATCGCTGAAGTGACAACCGCTGTGGCAAAGGGCGATTTATCTAAGAAAATTACCGTCGATGTTAAAGGCGAAATTCTTGAACTCAAAAACACCGTCAACACGATGGTTGACCAGTTAAATTCCTTCGCATCTGAAGTCACCAGGGTTGCTAGGGAAGTGGGAACGGAAGGGAAATTAGGCGTACAAGCTGAAGTGCAAGAAGTAGCAGGAACCTGGAAAGATTTAACGGATTCAGTTAACTCAATGGCCGGGAATTTAACAGCACAAGTCCGAAACATTGCTGAGGTGACGACGGCGGTTGCTAACGGTGACTTATCTAAAAAAATTACGGTACAGGTTAAAGGCGAAATTTTAGAACTGAAAAACACCATTAACGTGATGGTGGATCAGCTTAATTCCTTCGCTTCTGAAGTCACGCGGGTGGCTAGAGAAGTGGGTTCCGAAGGTAAGCTGGGCGGGCAAGCCGATGTCCGAGGCGTAGCAGGAACTTGGAAGGATTTAACGGATTCAGTTAATTTTATGGCGGGTAGTTTGACAGAGCAAGTACGGAATATTGCTGCTGTTACGACTGCTGTGGCAAATGGGGATTTATCTAAGAAAATTACTGTAGATGTTAAAGGTGAAATTCTGGAGTTAAAAAACACTGTCAACACGATGGTAGATCAGTTAAATTCCTTTGCGTCGGAAGTAACGCGGGTTGCTAGGGAAGTGGGAACCGAAGGCAAATTAGGAGTGCAAGCTGAAGTTAAAGGAGTTGCGGGAACTTGGAAAGATTTAACGGATTCAGTTAACTCGATGGCCGGCAATTTAACAGCACAAGTGCGGAACATTGCCGAAGTGACAACCGCTGTGGCAAATGGCGATTTATCAAAGAAAATTACCGTAGATGTAAAAGGCGAAATTCTCGAACTGAAAAACACGATTAACATCATGGTGGATCAGTTGAGTTCCTTCGCATCTGAAGTAACCAGGGTGGCGAGGGAAGTAGGAACGGAAGGTAAATTAGGCGTGCAAGCTTACGTGCGGGGTGTAGGGGGAACTTGGAAAGATTTAACTGATAATGTTAACTTGATGGCGGGGAATTTGACAGCGCAGGTGCGGAATATTGCGGAAGTGACGAAAGCGGTGGCAAATGGCGATTTGTCTAAGAAAATCACCGTCGATGTCAAAGGCGAAATTCTGGAGTTGAAAGATACTATTAACGTGATGGTGGATCAGCTTAATTCCTTTGCTTCTGAGGTGACGCGGGTGGCGCGGGAGGTAGGAACTGAGGGTAAATTGGGCGGTCAAGCTGATGTGAAAGGAGTTGCGGGAACTTGGAAAGATTTAACCGATAACGTAAACTCGATGGCGGGGAATTTGACAGCGCAAGTGCGGGGTATTGCTAAAGTTGTGACGGCGGTGGCGAATGGCGATTTGAAGCGGAAATTAATGCTGGAAGCAAAGGGAGAAATTGCGACTCTGGCAGATACGATTAACGAGATGATCGATACGCTGGCGACGTTTGCAGATCAAGTTACTACTGTGGCGCGGGAAGTGGGAATTGAAGGGAAACTGGGCGGTCAGGCTAAGGTTCCGGGTGCGGCGGGGACGTGGCGAGATTTGACGGATAATGTGAATGAATTGGCGGCGAATTTGACTACTCAGTTGCGCGCGATCGCCGAAGTGGCAATTGCTGTTACCAGAGGCGATTTAACGAGGTCTATTTCTGTCGCCACAGAAGGAGAAGTTGCGATCGTTAAGGACAACATTAACCAGATGATTGCCAATCTTCGGGAGACGACGCAGAAGAATACTGAGCAAGATTGGCTGAAAACAAACCTTGCTAAGTTCACTCGAATGCTACAAGGTCAGCGGGATTTAGAAACTGTTTCTAAACTAATTCTCTCAGAATTGACGCCGCTGGTTTCTGCTCAGCATGGCGTCTTCTTTATGATGGAAGCTGTCGAACACGATCCGTTTCTCAAACTGTTAAGTACCTACGCCTACCGCGAACGCAAGCATCTGGGAAATAGATTTAATTTAGGCGAAGGTTTGGTAGGACAGTGCGCCCTGGAAAAGGAACGAATACTGTTGACAGAAGTGCCGGACAACTACGTTAAAATTTGCTCGGGACTGGGAGAATCTACGCCGTTAAATGTCGTGGTTTTACCCGTACTATTTGAGGGACAAGTAACGGCAGTAATCGAGTTAGCTTCGTTCCGCAGATTCAGCGAAATACACTTGACATTTCTCGACCAACTTACAGAAAGTATCGCCATTGTTTTAAATACAATTGCGGCGAGTATGCGGACGGAAGAGTTGCTGAAACAGTCGCAGTCTTTGGCAGAAGAGTTGCAAACTCAGCAAAAAGAACTAACGGAAACTAACAAGCGTCTCGAACAACAAGCGCAGTCGCTCCGCGCATCTGAGGAACTGTTGAAGAATCAGCAGGAAGAGTTGCAACAAACGAATGAAGAACTAGAAGAACAAGCTGAATTGCTAGCGCTGCAAAATAAGGAAGTTGAGCGGAAAAACCGAGATATCGAACAGGCGAGGGGGTTGCTGGAAGAAAGAGCCGAACAGTTGGCTCTAACTTCTAAGTATAAGTCGGAGTTTCTGGCTAATATGTCTCACGAGTTGCGTACTCCGCTGAATTCGCTGTTGATTCTCGCTCGATTGCTTTCTGATAATACTGAAGGCAATTTGACTCTGAAGCAAGTTGAATACACGCGGACAATTTACTCGGCGGGAACGGATTTGTTAGGGCTGATTAATGACATTTTGGATCTCGCTAAAATTGAATCAGGCACGATGTCGGTGGAAATTGAGCAAGTGTTGTTTCCCGACTTGCGAGATCATTTGGATCGAACTTTCCGCCAAATCGCCCAGGATAAGAAGTTGAGTTTTCAAATCGAGCTTGAGAGTGGGTTGCCAAAAGGTCTCTATACTGATGCTAAACGGCTGCAACAAGTTTTGAAGAATCTCCTCTCTAATGCGTTTAAGTTTACAGAGCGGGGTGAGGTGAAATTGCGTGTCGAAGTAGCGCGGGAAGGGTGGAGTTTAGAGATAGAAAGTTTAACGAGTTCCGCTACTGTTTTGGCTTTCTCGGTTAGCGATACGGGGATTGGGATTTCTGCTGAAAAACACAGGGTTATTTTTGAGGCTTTCCAACAAGCTGATGGTAGCACTAGCCGCAAATACGGGGGAACGGGTTTGGGTTTGTCAATTAGTAGAGAAATCGCTAATCTGTTAGGCGGAGAAATTAAATTGACAAGTCGCCCTGGTGAGGGTAGTAGGTTCACGCTTTATCTGCCGCAAACTTACCAAGAATCGCGAGTAATGAATGATAGGGAACCGGAAATGGGCAAGCAAACGGCTCAATTGCCGCCTGCTATTTCTGCCGCAGTTCCTTCGCCGAATTTCCACTTGCCGATCGCCCCTTATCCATCACCTATTATCGCTGATGACCGGGAAACTGTCGATCCCGGCGATCGCGTGCTGTTGATTATTGAAGATGACGTGAACTTCGCTCGCATTCTTTTGGATATGGCGCGGGATCAGGGTTTTAAAGGTTTAGTGGCTTTACGGAGCGATATCGGTTTGGCGATGGCGCGAGAGTTCAAGCCAACTGCGATTATGCTGGATCTAAATTTGCCTGTGATGGATGGCTGGACAGTGCTGGATCGCTTAAAGCATGATGCGAATACGCGCCACATTCCGGTTCACATTGTATCAGTTGAAGAAGGGCGGCAGCGCAGTTTGCAGTTAGGGGCGATCGCCTATTTGCAAAAACCTGTTAGCAGCGAAGCTTTGAGCAAAGCTTTGACTGATATTAAGGGTTTTGTCGATCGGCGAGTCAAGAATCTGCTAGTTGTAGAAGACGACGAAACACAACGTCTCAGCATTGTGGATTTAATCGGCAATCACGATGTTGTAACGACGGCTGTGGGGAGCGGTGCAGAGGCGCTAGAAACTTTGCTTTCAGGGCATTTTGACTGCATTGTACTCGATTTGGGACTGCCAGATATGACTGGTTTTGAACTGATCGAGCAGATCAAGCAAGATGCAACTTTAAAAAGTCTGCCGATTATTGTTTATACAGGCAAAGAGTTGACGAGAGCCGAAGAAACTCAACTTAAGCGCATGGCTGAAACAATAATTGTTAAAGATGTGCGATCGCCGGAACGTTTGTTAGATGAAACAGCTTTGTTCCTGCACCGAGTTCAAGCAGATTTGCCGGAACCGAAGCGCCAAATGCTCGAGCAATTGTATCAAACTGATTCGACGCTCGCGGGCAAAAAAGTCTTGATTGTTGACGACGATATGCGGAATATTTTCGCCCTGACGAGTATGCTGGAGCGCCATAAAATGAAAATTGAGTATGCTGAAAACGGCAGAGAGGGCATTGCTAAATTGCAAAATACGCCTGACATAAATATTGTGTTGATGGACGTGATGATGCCAGAGATGGACGGTTACGAAACAATGCAAGCAATTCGCAATATGCCTCAATTCGCTTCCCTGCCGATGATTGCTCTTACTGCCAAAGCTATGAAGGGCGATCGGGAAAAATGTATCGAAGCTGGTGCGTCTGACTACATTACCAAACCTGTTGATACGGAACAGTTGCTCTCGCTGCTGCGTGTCTGGCTTTATCGATAATGGAAGGAAGTTGACTGTTGGCAGTAGTCAGTAGTCAGTTGGCAGTTGGCAGTTGTCAGTAGTCATTTGTTAATCGTTTGCTGTGGCTAACAACAAATAACCAATAACATTAATCAACAGTCAACAGTAAACAGTAAACAGTCAACAATGCCCCATGCCCCATGCCCCATGCCCAATTCCCAATTCCCAATTCCCAATAACCAATTACTAATTAAAAATGCCCGAAAGCCATGAACTGGAAACAATCGAAATTCAACTCCTACTAGAGGGAATGTTTCGCTATTACGGATTTGATTTTCGCAATTATGCTCTTGCCTCTCTCAAGCGCCGTATTAGGAACACTATTCGCTCGGAACGGCTCACCACTGTCTCTGCACTTCAGGAAAAGGTACTTCACAATCCTGCTTACCTAGACCGTTTACTGCTGGACATTTCTGTCAATGTAACGGCGATGTTTCGCGATCCCAGCTTTTACATTAGTTTCAGAAATAAAGTGGTGCCGCTGCTGCGTACTTATCCTTTTATTCGGATTTGGCACGCTGGATGTTCAACGGGAGAAGAAGTCTATTCTATGGCAATCTTGCTGCAAGAAGAAGGACTGTATGACCGCTGTCGGATTTACGCTACGGACATGAATGAATTAGTTTTGAAAACAGCCAAAACAGGGATATTCCCGGTGAAACAAATGCAAGAATATACGCAACTCTACCACCAAGCGGGGGGCAAGAAAGCGTTTTCTGAGTATTACACTGCTGCCTATGAAAATGCGATTTTTCGCTCTTCACTTAAAGATAATATTGTCTTTGCTCACCACAACCTAGCAACGGATAATTCTTTTAATGAATTTAATGTTATTTTATGCCGTAATGTGATGATTTATTTTAATTCACACCTCCAACAGCGGGTACACAAGCTTTTTTATGAGAGCCTGGGAATGTTTGGGGTTTTAGGACTAGGACATCAGGAGTCTCTGACTTTTACACCTTATGAAAAATACTATCAACCAATTGAAAGTAGTGATAAAATCTACCGAAGAGTTAAATAAAAAAAATTTTGAAATAGTGGTTGTTGGCACGTCTTTGGGAGGGCTAGAGGCTCTGACTGTGCTGCTGGCAGATTTGCCACAAAGCTTTCCTTTGCCTGTAGTTATTGTCCAACACCGCCATAAGAGTTCTCAGAATAGGCTTACTTATTTTTTACAAAAGCAAAGCTCTCTCCAAATCACAGATGCCGAAGACAAAGAGCAGATCGCACCGGGACGGGTTTACTTGGCTCCTGCTGACTATCACTTGCTAATAGAATCGCCCTCTGAGGAGGAGTTTAGCCTGTATGAAAACGACTTTACAGAATGGGGGAGCGTGGCAGTGGAGTCAACCCATAATTCAAAATCCCCAATCCCCAATCGCGGAACTCCTAAATTTGCACTATCAACTGAGGCTCCTGTCTGCTACGCGCGGCCCTCAATCGATGTGCTGTTTGAGTCTGCTGCGGATGCCTTTGGGGAGAAAGTTATCGGGATAATTTTAACGGGGGCTAGTTCTGATGGCAGTCAAGGGCTGGCAAAAATTAAAGCTGAGGGAGGATTGACATTTGTCGAGGAACCGGCTTCTGCTCTATGCGGGACAATGCCCGCGTCCGCGATCGCAAATGTTGAAGTAGACTGGATTTTACCCCTCTCTAAAATCGCTCCCTGTTTAGTCAACTTGCTAACAATTAAAGATTAAAAAATTTATGAATGTGCAGCACCTCGATCGAGTAAATGTCCTTCTAGTTGACGATCGCCCAGAAAATTTGGTGGCTCTAGAAGCTATCCTCAACAGCCCCTCTTATAATCTAGTACAAGCTAATTCAGGCCAGGAAGCTCTCAGGTGTCTGCTTAATAAAGATTTTGCGGTGATTTTGCTGGACGTGCAGATGCCGGGAATGGATGGATTTGAGACGGCAACATTGATTCGGTCTAGAGATCGATCGCGATCGACTCCGATTATTTTTATCACAGCATTCAGCAGTAATGACACCCACGTGTTTAAAGGTTATTCTCTGGGTGCGGTGGATTACCTCTTCAAACCCTTGGAACCGGAAATATTGACATCGAAGGTGCAGGTATTTGTGGAATTGTTCCAAAAAACAGTCGAGGTGAAGCGGCAAGCAACACAGTTAGCTGCTGTTAATAGTGAACTAACTAAAAGTGAAGAGCGGTTTCGCACTTTGTGTGCTTGTTCGCCGCTGGGAATTTACTTAGCTGACGTTGAAGGCCGCTGTACTTACATGAATCCCCGCTGTGAAGCGATTTCCGGGTTAATTTTGGAGTCAAGTTTGGCAGAGGTTTGGCAGCGATCGGTTCATCCAGACGATCGCGATCGCGTAGTGGCACATTTGTCAGCATGGATAGAAGAAGGGCAGGAATATTCTAACGAGTTTCGATTAGCTGTTAGCGAAACTGTGCGTTGGATTAACGTGCACTCGTCGCCAATGTTTTCGGATTTGGGAACATTGATCGGTCACGTGGGCACGGTTAGAGATGTCACTGACCGCAAGCAAGCAGAGGAAGAGCGGGGTCGGCTAATCCACGAGCAGGTGGCGCGGCAAGAAGCTGAGAGAGCCAACCAGATGAAGGATGAATTTCTAGCCATTCTTTCTCACGAACTCCGCACTCCTTTAAATGCAATTCTCGGCTGGTCCAGGCTGCTTCGCGCGAAAAAATTTGACGGAGAAACTATTGATAAAGCTCTCGAAACAATTGAGCGCAATGCTAAATCTCAAGCTCAACTTATCGAAGATATTTTAGATGTTTCGCGGATTCTGCGAGGCAAACTAAATTTAAACAAGCATCCGATTCGGTTGGAATATATAATTGAGATGGCAATTGATTCTTTGCGGCCGCTGGCTGAGGAAAAATCAATACTCCTAGAATTAACGTACAGTCCAAATGTAGGTGAAGTTATCGGCGATTTCGATCGCTTGCAGCAAATTGTGTGGAATTTGCTGTCAAATGCGATTAAGTTTACTCCCCAAGACGGTAAAGTAGAGGTGCGGTTGGAGTCCGTTGGCGATCGGGCTCAAATTCAGATAATTGATAGCGGAATTGGTATCGCTCCTGATTTTTTGCCTTATGTTTTCGATCGCTTCCGCCAAGCTGATAGCAGCACAACTAGGTCTTACGGGGGTTTGGGACTGGGATTGGCGATCGTCCATCACTTGGTGGAACTGCACGGCGGTAAGGTTGGCGCAGAGAATAATCCGGGCGAGGGTGCGAAATTTACGGTTTCTCTGCCAGTTGCTGAGCGGAACGCGCAAGGTGCAGGGGATGATTGGTCTATCGTCAATGAGGCGACAGAGGAGCTCCCAACTCTTGTTAATTTGCAATTGCTGGTGGTGGATGATGAAGATGACACGCGGGAGTTTTTGATTACTTTACTGGAACAGGAAGGAGCTACGGTGCGATCCGCGACATCGGTGGCCGAGGCTCTAGCTGCACTGGAGAGTTATTGGCCGGATGTGCTGCTGAGCGACATTGGAATGCCTGGAGCAGACGGCTATCAGTTGATCGCGCGGGTGAGAGAAATGGAAGTGCTCAAGGGTAGACAGATGCCTGCGATCGCCCTGACGGCCTACGCGAGAGAGTCCGAGCGCCAGCAAGCGCTGGAAGCTGGTTTCCAGATGCACTTATCTAAACCTGTTGAGGCAACTGAGTTAATTGCCTCAATTGCTAACCTCGCAGGAACGCTCAAAAATACAGTTAGGCTAAAACCTGTTGAATCATTCAACTTAGGAGGCGAGAGCGAGAGGGAGGGGGCTCCAAGCGACTCGGCGGTTGAAACCGCGTCTTGTCATACGAAGTCTGTCTCCGCAGACTAACAGATCGAGGGAGGCTCACGCACTCAAAACTATTTCTATCCCCCTAATCCCGTGCCGAGTTGTGAGAAAAATATTAA
The DNA here is from genome assembly GCF_036700565.1 of Microcoleus pseudofavosus SVA1_A4. Lineage (NCBI taxonomy): Bacteria > Bacillati > Cyanobacteriota > Cyanophyceae > Oscillatoriales > Microcoleaceae > Microcoleus > Microcoleus pseudofavosus. The sequence goes on along the minus strand of NZ_JAUBPE010000020.1, from coordinate 55,686 downwards.
GCTAGCTAAAGGACTAGCGATCGACAGTTCGGAACAAGACACCCGTTTTGACCCAAAAAGCCGGATATTTGCCGTTTTTTGCTTCAACCTCCCGTCAAAGTACAAAATTACCCGCCAATCAATACATGAATATTTTTAGCAGTCTGCTTTCTGGGCCAACTCAAGCACCCCAAGTCAAAAAACAGCGTCGAGGCATTGAAATTAAGTCGGAACGCGAAATCGAAATTATGCGGCAAGCAGCGAAAATCGTTGCAACGGTACTCAAAGAAATTTCCCTGATGGTGAAACCGGGAATGACTACTGCTGATTTGGATGCTTATGCGGAAAAACGCATCCGCTCGATGGGGGCAACTCCGAGTTTTAAAGGCTATCACGGTTTCCCCGGATCGATTTGCTCTAGCATTAATAACGAAGTTGTTCACGGCATCCCCAGCGGCAAAAAAGTAATTCGGGCCGGAGATGTTCTCAAGGTAGATACGGGGGCATATTACCAAGGTTTTCACGGCGATTCTTGCATCACGATCGCAGTTGTGGAAGTCACTCCCGAAGCGGCAAAATTAATCCGAGTAGCAGAAGAAGCTCTCTACAAAGGTATCGAACAAGTGAAAGCAGGAGCTTATTTGTTGGATCTGGCGGGTGCGATCGAAGATCATGTCAAAAGCAACGGTTTTAGCATCGTTGAGGAGTTTACCGGCCACGGTGTCGGGCGAAATTTGCACGAGGAACCGTCGGTTTTCAATTTCCGTACCCGCGAAATGCCGAACGTGAAATTGCGATCGGGTATGACATTGGCGATCGAACCGATTCTGAATGCGGGTTCTAAGTACACTCGGACGCTTTCTGACAAGTGGACTGCTGTAACGGTTGACAATGCTATGTCGGCTCAGTTTGAGCATACTGTGTTGGTGACCCAAACCGGTTACGAAATTTTGACCGATCGTTCAAAAGTTTAAGTCGGAACGGTTCAAGAATAATTTTGAGTTTTGAGTTGTAAGTTGGGAATTAAAGATTTAATCAGTTTTTAATCGTTCGATCGAAACAAAACTCAAAACTCTTGAGTTTAACAACAATTTTTTGAGTCCCTTCGATGGATGGAGTGACAAGAATAGTTAAATTCGGCTAAGTTAAAAGATAGTGGTAAAGCGTAAGGGTAACAGATATGTCAGCACGATTACTATTGGTAGATGACGAACCGGGCTTGCGGGAAGCGGTACAAGCTTATTTGGAAGATAGCAATTTTGCGGTTGAGGTTGCCAGTAATGCTCGGGATGGGTGGGAACTCTTGCAGCAGACTAATCCCGATTTGGTGATTTCAGATATTATGATGCCGCAGGTGGACGGTTATCAATTTCTCAAGCAAGTGCGGGAAGATCCTCGCTACAAGGCTTTACCCGTGGTGTTTTTGACGGCTAAGGGCATGACGGGCGATCGCATTCAAGGCTATCAAGCAGGTTGCGATGCTTATCTTTCTAAGCCTTTCGATCCCGATGAGTTGGTGGCAATTGTCACAAATTTGCTGGCCCGCCGCGCGGCTGCTAAGGAGCTCGGCGAAAATGCTGAAAGTCCCGATATTGCTGCTTTAGCAAGCCAAATGGCGAGAATTGAGTCTTTGCTGAGCGGGCGGAGTTCGATCGCCCAAAGTCCTTCGCCGATTAAAATTGATTTGACTCCCCGAGAACAAAGTGTTTTGGATTTGGTTGCTCAAGGTTTGATGAATAAAGAAATTGCTCGCCGCTTGGAAACTAGCGTGCGGAATGTGGAAAAGTACGTCAGCCGTTTGTTTAGCAAGACGGGTACTAACAGCCGTACAGAGTTGGTTCGCTTCGCTCTCGAACACGGCTTGACTAAGTAGGAGCCCTCTCGACTTTGCTGGAGGCTCTTCCTCGCCGATCTGCGTTACCGGGTTCTTCCTGGTAACGAGAATTCTGCAAAAAATTAGAAATGTTAAGATAAAAGTATTGACAGATATCCGGTGACTGTGGTAGAGGACATCAGCTTGCTGGCAGCGCGGGAGTGCGAAAACTAATGCGCGATTCTCTACGGGATAGCTACGCTCGCGGGTACTTCTCAGCGCTTTGGTTCTGAGATGGACACTCGCAAAAGCTCGGGAATTACTTAACGGAAATACCTGACGGTTTAAGAGTTTTCACGTAGTAAAGAGAAAGGAAAACAGTTGGCCGGATACCCTCTGTCAAGCAAAGTTGTCGCGAAGTGTCACAGATGGGGTTATATTTTGTCAGCAAAGAAACCACTATCAATTAATGACTCTGCTCAAAAACGGATACAAGCCCCCGACAGGAGTCGCAAGCAGCCCCAAATTTTAGACCAAAGTTCAACTTCTCAGATTCATCTGTGGAGTAAATCTCAAATCTAAAATCTAAAATCGGCTGACAGCGCTCTAAAGTAGCGGCGGATGTTGAATTTATAGCAGCACCAAAGTTTAGTTTATACCAGGAGGATAGCATGAGGAAAATCAGGGCGCTACAAAGGATAAGTGCCATAGTAGCACTGCCGATCGTACTAATGGCAAATACAGCTCAAGCTTTTGCCGCCGATACCGGTCAGAAAATAGAGCCAATTAAGAAAGTTTCGGATTTCGGCGATGAGCTTGATTTTGAGATTGCGACACCAACAACAATCAGCATTGAAGAAAGCGAGGATTGGGATGAACCTGATTTTGCAGCTAATTTAGATATGGAGATTAGTAAATTTATGACAAACAATCTTCAAGCTGTAATTGATGAGCCACCGCCCGTAGTTTATCTCAGCGCGGCGAGGGGTCAGTCAACCAAGGAATGCCGGATTTCAGCGATCTGCGAATAACTGGGATTTGTGCGATTTGTGCGATGGCTGGCGAGCTTGCAGCCCGTGCTACGACTCTTTTTCTCGGTACAATTCTCGCTGTGCGATGGTAAAAAATTCAGTAAAATCCAGTAGATTTTGCTGCGAATATGCGAATAACAGAGTATGTATTTTTTCGGGTATGCTTTAATTCGATCGGCTACAACAATAAGTATGCAGGCTGAAATCAACTTAACTAATTGATGGTTCCCTGTGATGGGAAATTGCCAAAACGGGCAGAAATCAACTTAACCATGTGATTGTTTGCTGTGATTTGCGATCGCAAAAACTGGTACAACTAAGCTTATAGCAACCGCAAAAACGGTTAGTTATGAAGTTCTTAATTGCACTTTGTCCCGGCGGTCGATTCCTTTTTCCTGACATCCGTTACATCCGTTACAGAATCCGTTGCCGAACTTCCATCCGTTACATCCGTTACATCCGTTACATCCGTTACAGAATCCGTTGCCGAACTTCCATCCGTTACCTCCGTTACATCCGCCCTTACGAATCCGTTGCCGAACTTCCCTCCATCCGTTACATCCCGTACATTGCCCGTTGCCGAACTTCCTTCTCTCGGCAATTTACAGCATCTATTCTGAGAATAATTTTCCAATATTAATTATGATTAATTCGCACTGCAACCAAGACACCGCAGCACAGCAAAACAAAAGTTCGCTGCAAACTCTCTCCCGGACTTTGAGAATGTCTCAGGGGCAATTTTCCCTGATTTTGGTTCGATGTAATTACAGTGCGATGAGAGAAGAAACTGTACGGCAATTGCGGGAAGATTCTGGTATCGAGATTCGAGAAATTGTCCTCCCGACATCTGTTAAAACTCTTTACACGACGATAGAAACCGAACTTACTGACAGCCAGCCGCCAGCTTTAATGGTGTTTGGATTGGAATCGGTAAGCGCGATCGATCGGGTGCTGACTTCTACCAACTACGTGAGGGAAGAATTTAGGAATAATTTTCCCTTCCCGGTGGTGCTGTGGGTGACAGACAAAATTTTAAAAAAACTGATTCGGTTAGTAACAGATATCGAGACTTGGACGACAACTGTTGAATTTGTGCTGGGTCCAGACGAGTTGGTGGATTTCCTGGGCAAAAGTGCCGATCGCATTTTTTCCGACATTTTAGAAAACGGCAATTGGCGTTTAAGTAATTCTGCCATTATCGGAGCCAATTCTTTGACTGAATTAGAGTCTGCCAGCCAAGACTTGCAAACTTGCAACATCAGGTTAGAACCAGCTATTGAAGCGAGTTTGCAATTTATTCGCGGTCGGCACGAATATGCTTGTCACCGCATCCCTGCTGCTGTTGAATTGTATCAAAAAAGTCTCACTTTTTGGAAGTATCAAGTACCATTTATTGGAGCGAAAACAGAATTTAGCGATTTGTTATTTACCGTTCATCCTGCACCGGTATTAGAGGGAATTATGCTATTCCACATCGGCCTTTGCTACCGCTTCCAAGCAGAACACCACCGCAACGGCAACCGTCCTTACTGGACAGAAGCTAAGAATTATTTTCAGCAATGTATTGATGTTTTAGAGGGCGCGAGACAGTCGGATGCCGTTGGTATATTCATCAATCAACTCGGCGAAGTATTGCAGCATTTAGAAGATTGGGATGCACTCTGGAATTTAGCTATCAAAGCTCGGAGGTTACATCAAAACATGGAAAATTCAGCAGTTAATTTGGCTCAAGATTACGGCTTTTTGGCTAGAGTAGCCTTAGAGCAGAAGAACTGGCAAGGGGCGAAAGAATGGGCTTTAGTCGCTCTAGAGGTTCTCAACTCAAATTTAGAAGCGACGGGACAGGGAACGCCTGTAAAGTCGCAGCATCAAGGCTTGTATCTGTTAATTTTAGCAGAGGCCCAGAGCCAGTTGGGTGAGATTGAGGAGGCGATCGCGCATTTAGAGCTTGCTCGCTCGGAAACCGAAGCTTGCTACAACCCGCAACTGTATTTGCGGGTTTTAGAAATGCTGCGATCGCTCTATTTTCAGCGAGGAGAATATCTCGAAGCATTTCAAATTAAGCAAGATTATCGAGCGGTGGAACACACGTATCGGTTCCGAGCTTTTATTGGAGCCGGAAAGTTGCAGCCGCACAGAGAAGCGATTAATCCCGCCGCCGAAACTGTTGCCACCTCTGCTACTATTGCTGACGAAATTACTGCTTCGGGCAGAGAAGAAGACCTCAACCGCTTGATATATAGGATGAACAATACCCCAGACAAACTGACAGTAATTTACGGTCAGTCTGGAGTTGGCAAAAGTTCAATAGTCACCGGGGGATTAGTGCCGGCTCTCAAAGAAAAAAAAATAGAAATGCGTACTGTTTTGCCGGTAGTGCTGCAAGTTTACAACAACTGGCCGCGGGAATTGACCAGACAGTTATCTGCTGGTAAAGCTGAAATATTCGATCGGGAAATTTCCGAAGCAGTACCGGGAGCGGAGGAGGTAGATTTTCCAGTAGAAGCAGGCGCAGTCAAGGGAAATCTTGTTTCGGGATTTAACGGCGGCTCTGCTGGGAAAAATGAGGATAAAATTGAGCAGTCACAGCCTGTAGAATTAATCTTAGAACAACAGGCGATCGAATACGAAAAAATTATCAAGGAACTGCAAACAAATTCAGAACATCTAGTGACTGTTCTGATATTTGACCAATTTGAAGAATTCTTTTTCGTGTGGAAAGAGCCAGCGGCAAGGCAGATATTTTTTGATTTTTTGCGGAAATGCTTGAAAATCAAATATTTAAAAGTCGTCCTGTCTTTGCGGGAAGATTACCTGCACTATTTGCTGGAATTTTCCCGACCGAAAAATCAGACACAATTTATCAACAATGATATTTTGGCGGACATTCTCAGCAAAGATATTCTGTTTTATTTGGGAAATTTTTCGCTGGGCGATGCGCGATCGGTAATTCGCACTTTAACTGAACGATCGCAGTTTTACTTAGAACCGGAGCTGATCGAAGAATTAGTCAAAGATTTAGCTGGAGAATTGGGAGAAGTCCGCCCGATCGAACTACAACTTGTCGGCGCTCAACTGCAACAAGAGGACATTAGAACTTTAACTCACTATCAGGAACTAGGCAACAATCCGCAACAAAAATTAGTCGAAAGATTTCTCGAAGAAGTCATCAAAGATTGCGGCCCAGAAAATGAAGTAGCGGCGCGCCGAGTTTTGTATTTGCTGACAGATGAAGATGAGATCCGTCCCCTAAAAACCCGCGCCGAATTAGCCTCTAATTTAGCGACATTTGCCGAAGCTGAGAAATTAGATTTAGTCTTAGAACTGTTAGTAAAATCCGGTTTAGTTTTTCGGTGGACGGAACTACCGGCAGAGCTTTACCAGCTCGTTCACGACTATCTAGTTAGTTTCATCCGCCAGCAGCAGGAATCAGATAAAAAGGCAGAATTCGACGAACTGCGAAAGCAAAACCAAATTAACCGAGATGAAATTGACCAAATTCGCAAAGACAGAGAGCGAGATGCTTTGCTGTCGGAATCTAGAGACAAACAGCGTCAAGCTAGAGACAAACAGCACGAAGCGGAAGCTCAACTTTATCAAGCTCGGAGATGGCAATTGCGGGCGGCGGTTCTAGGAGTGCTTGTACTCGGAGGTGTTTCGGCGATGGCATTCGAGCAAGCAAAATTAGCAGAAAGCGCGCGGCAAGAAGCAGAAAAAAGTCGGACTGATGCCCTAAATTCGGCGTCGCAAGCTTTGGTGCTTTCTAATGAAAAAAATCAATTAGGAGTGTTGGGAAATAGTATCAAAATCGGCCGCGATTCTCTGAAAAGTACAGCGCTGCCTGCGGACACTAAAAATCAAATTGCTGAAAGACTCAGACAAGCAGTTTCTGGGGTGCAAGAACGCAACCGTTTCGAGCAGCACAGCAAGTTTGTTTTAGATGTGAGTGTCAGTCCCGACGGCAATTCAGTTGCTTCGGCAAGTGCTGACAAAACTGTTAAATTGTGGAGCAAAGAAGGTAAGTTATTAAAGACTTTCAATCACGGCGATAGCGTGACGAGTGTTAGTCTTAGCCCGGATGGTAAAACGATCGCAACTGGTTGTGCCGATCGTAAAATCCGAATTTGGCAAGCGGATAATGACAAAAGTCCGATCGCAACTTTAGAAGGTCACCAAGATATCGTCACCAGCGTTAGTTTCAGCCCCGATGGCAAAACCCTCGCTTCCTCAAGTCACGACAAGACTGTCAAAATCTGGAACATTACCAGCAAAAAATTGCTGCAAACTTTGAAGGGACACAAAGATTGGGTACTCGGTGTCAAATTCAGTCCCGACGGCAAAACAATTGCCTCAGCAAGTGCTGACAAAACTGTCAAACTTTGGAACCGAGAAGGTAAAACTCAAAAATTTCAAATTAATCCCAAAACTTTAAACAAGCATTCTGACATCGTTTACAGCGTAAGTTTCAGTCCGAACAATCAAGAAATCGTCACCGCAAGTGCCGATACTACAGTCAAAATCTGGAACCGAAAAGGTGAGGAAATTAGAACTCTCAAAGGACACAACGATGAAGTTGTCAGTGCTAGTTTCAGTCGCGACGGCGAAAAAATTGTCACGGGCAGTGCAGATGATACGGTGAAAGTTTGGAACCGCAGCGGCACTTTGTTGAGCACTTTTCGAGGACACCAAGATGATGTGAGGGCCGTAACTTTCAGCCGCGATGGCACTATTGCTTCGGCAAGCAAAGACAAAATGGTGAAAATTTGGAATCCTGACAGGACTCCTTTGAATAAGATTTTATCGGGACACGGTGACTGGGTTTATAAAGTCAGTTTTAGTGCTGACGGAAAAACAATTGCTTCTGCTAGCGGGGACAAAACGGTGAGACTTTGGCGCGCTGAAGGCAGTTTATTCAAAACCTTAGCAGGTCACAAGGATTCTGTTACCTGGGTGAGCATTTCACCTGATGATAAAACTGTTGCTTCGGCCAGCGATGACAAAACGGTGAAAGTCTGGAGTTTAGACGGGAAACTGTTAGATACTCTGAACCACAGCGGCATTGTTAGAAGCGTCAGTTTTAGTCCAGACGGCAAGACTATTGCTGCCGCAAGTGCCGATCGCAATTTGTACCTCTGGCGCTGGAACGGTTCTAAAGCAACTTTGCTGGCCAAACTCGACCACAGCAACCCGGTAATTAGTGTTAGTTTCAGCCCAGACGGCAAAACTATCGCTGTGGCTACGGCTACTGATGATAAATCAACTGCGAACAAAAATGCTTTTGAAAGTGCGGGAGCAAATAAGGTTTACCTGTGGCAATTTAATGGTTCCGAGGCGAAGATTCTAAAAACTCTCGCTCACCCAGATAGCGTTAAAGATGTGAGTTTCAGTCCTGACGGTAAGACAATTGCTACTGCTTGTGCTGACAAAAAAGTTTACTTGTGGCGGTTTGATGGAAAAGGCGCAACAATAGCGGAAAAACTCGACCACAGCGATACTGTGGAAAGCGTGAGTTTCAGTCCCGACGGCAAGTTGATTGCGGCGGCGAGTGGGGGAAATACTGTTAAGCTGTGGAATTTTGACGGCCAAAAGGCTATTCTATCTAAGACTTTGGAATCGAGCGATCGGGTGTTGAGTGTTAGTTTTAGTTCTGACAGCAAAACTCTGGCTTTTGCTAGTAGGGATAGGACTGTAATTCTCTGGCCTTTGGAGAATTTGGAACTGAATAATATTATTGCTCGGAGTTGCGAATGGGTGGAAAATTATTTGCAGAATGACCCAAATGTCGCTGAGGGCGATCGAATGCTTTGTCTGGGGTTTGGGAAGCAGGCGTTAAATAAGGGGAAGCGGTAATCGGTGACAGCAAAATGATCGTTATGGGAAACTCAGTCCGCTGTGATTGGATAGATTACTTTTTCAGTTTGAGAACCATCTTCATTGTCGGTTATAAAAGAATGAAATTCTAACATAGGCACATCATTTTTTCTCTGCAACCTCAAGATTTCCCAAATAGGAGGGTTATCTTGTATCTTAATTGTCATGACCATTAGCCAATCTGGTATTTCTAAACCTTTAATTATCCGCTCAGCTATGTGATTTTCACCTTGATTCCAGAATGTCGTTGTGATTACTTTGGTGACACTTGCCTCATCATCAATTATCCTTACTCTGGTATTTAATACCAGTTTGCGATCGACATCTAAGTAATCAATTTCTTTATCGTATTCGGAAACACAATTCCATGCAACTTTCTCGTCTGGCTCTAGATCGAAATAATCCTCTGGTGAGATTTCAATAGTATGCCACTCAGTATCATTAATGAACCTGTAGTCTATAAAAATACAGACTGAAATAAGTTAACTCCCAATATGTTTTCGCTTGTTTAACGTGTAAAATTGGAGGCAGAGCCTCGTAACGAGTAAAAATTCCCAATTCCAATTTAAAAAATCTATCTCTTGGCTAATTTTATGATAGTACATTTAGGGTAAAATTTCAGTAATAAAATCAACTCCGAGGTAAACCGCATGGACACCAACTCCCAAAATGTGCAACCAATCCCGCCATTCAGCGAGACAAACGAGGAAACGCCAGAGATAGGCGGCGGTTTACCCGTAATTGAGTTTTGGGCAGAGCATACTTTGTCTCCCGAAGGCCCGAAACTTTGGAAAACTTTGCTGCACAAAAGTGCTTGTTTGTCCTGTTCTTGGGGCACTGGCGGACAGAAAGGAGGCTTTACCAATGAAGAGGGCGAAAAACTTCAGCGCTGCATGAAAAGCGTGGAAGCAATCTCTGCTGAAATTAAGCCGGCTATCTCAACTCACTACTTTGAACAGCAGAGTATTAATCAACTCCAGCAGTTAACTTCGATGGAAGCAGACAGGCTGGGAAGGTTGAGTTTTCCGATGATTTTGCGGGCTGGTTCGTCTCATTACGATCGCATTTCTTGGCAAGAAGTTTATCAGATTGCCGAAGCTGCCTTTCGCAAAACCCCCGAACGAGTCGCATCTTACAGTTCCGGCCGCTCTTCCAACGAAGCGGCTTTTCTGCTGCAATTGATGATGCGGGCGATGGGTTCTAATAACTTAGCAGATTGTTCGGATCTCTGCCACGCTCCCTCGACAACCGGGCTAAACGAAATGTTTGCCACCCGCACCTCGGTAGTGAGTCTAGAAAACTTAAAGCAAGCAGATTGCGTCGTGCTCGCGGGTGCGAATTCTTCCTACAACCATCCCCGTTTGATGAACGAATTGATTAAAATTCGCGACAAAGGCGGTAAAATAATTGTAATTAACCCGGTGATGGAAATCGGGTTAGTCAAGTTTGGTTCTCCAGCATTTCCCGTCAAGTCGCTCATCCCCGGTTCCGATATTTCTTCCCTATACTTGCAACCAATTCCCGGCAGCGACACGGCGCTTTTTCTCGGCATTCAAAAAGCTGTAATCGAACAAGGATTGCTGGAAGAAAAATACTTGCAAGCTTATACAGAAGGCTGGGAAGCAGCAGTCCAACACGCCCGCGAAACTTCTTGGGAAACTATTACTGAAACCTGCGGAGTTTCCCGCGCAGAAATAGAGGCAGCAGCCAAAATTATCGGCAGTTCAAAGCGGGTTGTCTTCGGTTGGGCGATGGGAATTACCCAACACTATAACGGCGTAGATAATGTTTTCAGCATTGCCAATACTGCCTTAATGACAGGAAATGTCGGCAAAGAAGGGGCGGGATTAATGCCCGTGAGAGGGCACTCAAACGTCCAAGGATTCGGCTCTATGGGCGTCACTGTGAAGCTGAAAAAAGAAATCCAGGCCGCTCTAGAAAAATTGTTAGGGCGTCCCCTCAGCCCTGTTAAGGGTTACGAAACTCGATCGCTAATTGAAGCAGCAGATGCAGGCAAAGTCGATACGCTGATCTGTCTTGGCGGCAACTTGTATGGGGCAAATCCAGATTCAAATCAGGCAAAACGCGCTTTAGGTAAAATTGAAACTATTATTTACCTCGCAACTAAACCGAACTTAGGGCATTTTAGCGGGTTAGCAAAGCACAATACAATTGTGATTCCCGTGCTTAATCGCTTTGAAAATCCCCACAAAACAACCGTGGAATCTGGTAATAATTTTGTGCGTTTCAATGACGAGGGAGAAACTCATCTCAAAAATGCCGATCTGATTTCAGAGGTAGAATTCTTGACGGAATTAGCTAGCAGAATTCACGGCGAGTTTCCGGTTCATTGGCGCCTACTTCAAGACACAAAATACGTGCGCCAACTAATTGCTCAAACTATTCCGGGCTATGAAAAATTAGGGACAATTGATAAAACAAAAGAGGAATTTACGATCGCAGGTCGCATTTTTACGGAACCTAAATTTCCTACAGAGTCTGGGAAAGCGCAGATGTTTGTTACACCTTTACCAGTCCTGAAACTACCCGCAGCCCAAGAGTTTGGAGCATCAGAATCGGTGCGGGGTTTAGTTGTAGCATTGATGACGGGACGCAGCTACTCTCAGCACAATACTGTCGTCTACAAAATTGATGATAAGTACCGGGGAATGCCGCACCGCAACTGCATTTTGATGAACAGTGCGGATGCTGAAAGTGCGGGTTTGAAGGAACATCAGCGGGTTACGGTGCAGGGAAATGTGGGGAAAATGGAAAATGTCGAGGTGATTTACGGGGCGGTGCGTGCGGGTGCTGCTTTGATGTTTTATCCTGAAGTTAATGTGATTTTTCACCCGGAGATTGAAAAGCGATCGGGCACGCCTGCTTACAAGCGCGTACCTGCTTTTGTTTATGCAGAAAGGTAAAAACAGAATACTATTGATTGCCTCATCGCAATTACGCACACTGACTCAACGGCGGAAATTCCCATTTTCCCGAATATAAAGTAGATGGCAGCTTTAAACAATAGGCAGCAGGAATTACCTCGATCAACCACCAATTAAACATATCTCGTCGGGCAGCAGCAAAACCAGAAATTGCATCTCCGGTAATGGCATCATACATAATATCTAAGATGGCATTATAGGCTGTTTTGGTGTTGAGTGTTTGCAGCAAGCCGTAGAAAATATTATAAGCTTCGTTACTAGCTTGATATTTTCCAATTTTGTCGATATGAGGAAACAATGTATCTGCCCAAGTTTCTGGAATTTCACCACCATCCTTCAACCAACAAAATATAATTCCTTCAACAATATCAGTCTTGTTTTCTTCAGGAAAGTAATGTTTAATGGTCGGTTTAGCTGCTAATGCTATTCCATAAGCCATGTAGACATATCGCTGATGGGATATTGCATCATTAGGCATTCCAAAGGCCGTCATTACTTCTACAAAAGCTTCTTCTACATCGCTGTTTCCGCCTCTTTCATATAAATCGTCATATTTTCTGTCCCAAACCGTGCGAAGTGTTTGCTGTAATTGAACGGGAATATCGGAGTTGCTGGGCAATCTAAAATCGGTGTAGTGGCCTATGTCAAACTGTATCATTGACTTTTCATCCTTATATTTTTCATTTGATCGTATACTAAGATAAAGCTTATTTTAAGCTTCAGATCACTTCCATTCTACCTTACCCAGAGAAGCCAGTAAAGCCTTGCTTGGCTCTACTGGCTTTTGATCCTATATTTCTACGGATATGGCTCCTTGTAGAAGATAATCACTTCAATGTTCGGGAACAATCTACCAAAGTCTTCATCGCAAGTAGTGTTACAGCCAGAACACATCTCTATCTCCGTGTAGAGGTAAAGCCTTCCTGTCGCATCCGAAGGTACACTATCTCCTTCCAAGTCTTCTGCAAGTGCATTGAAGAGCTTGTACTCGGCGTGTTCTTGGTTGTAATTATTATTGAGCGATCCTCTGTCAATTCTTTGCTCAAAAAACAACTTTGGCCCATTGTCTTTGCCTGGAATATTCAGAGGGTTTTTCTTGCTAGTAGCTTCTTTTCTATAAACTCTACCCGTTGGGAGTTCTAGTTTGGCAACAGCAACATTACCAGAACTGGCTTTTTTAATATGAGTCGATCGAACTTCTTGAGCCTTAGTCCGCAATTCCTCTACGATGTCCGCATGGCACTCAGGTATGCCTTGGGGATACTCGTAATGAGGTGTGTTTCTATAGGGGTTTCCTGTAGTTAAGTTGTTTGTCACACGATTAATTTTAATTTTACCAATAATTTTATATATAACCTGACTTAGACATAAGCTTAAAGCCTCGTGTGATATCAATTCCGGCTGCGTTGGAATGATATAGAGGACACGGCAGTGCCGTTTCCCTACTCCAGATTAATTGTAGGGACGGCACTGCCGTGTCCTGATTTCGGGTTATATTAATTCCGATGCAACCGGAATTGATATGACTCAGGTATTTTGATTCTACCGTACTATATAGAACTTGTCACAATCTAAGTTGTTAGCCAATTCTTCAAAAAAGCGATCGCTCTGGGATATCTCGAAATGCGATCGCTACAATTTCTATTAAGTATTCGGATTTTGTAAGGCTCTACCGCGCCAAGTCCACCCCCAACCTGTTTCGGTTTTAATCGCAGAACCGATCGCAATCGCCGCCACTAACGCACCTCCCAAACCTCCAAACCACCAGTATTTCGTGGGACAGTCGGAAATCTCGGCACCCAAACGTCGCAAATTGTAATGCTGCAAAATTACGATTGCGGATAAACAGATCGTTAACAAGGTAATTGGCAATTGGTAATTGGTAATCGGTAATTGGTAATTGGTAATTATGTTTGCAACTTCGCCATTTGCCAGCAAAATAGCTAATGCCAACCACGGCATAGGATAAAGAAATAACATAATTGCGGCCATGTAAACCATCATCCCCCAACTGCGGTTAGCGCCGAGATACAGATTCTTTGTCCAGCCTTCCCACAATGCGTTCCAAGACCGATACATTTGCACGGATGCCAAATTTGACCCGGCATAAAGTCCGAGCTTTAAACCCGCACGTTTGATGCGCCTAGCTAATTCCACATCTTCCACAATTTCGCTTGCAACTGCTTCGTGACCGCCGATTTTTTCGTAGGCCGATCGCCTAAATAGCATAAACGGGCCGCCGGCAAAAGCGCTGTCTGTTGTCGGATCGTTGACTGCGGTGAAGTCGAAGCAAACTGCTAGGTGATTGAACATTATCGGCTGCACCAACCACTCGGCAAAACACTCGCAAACCAGCGCTGGCATACAGGTGAACAAGTCTATTTTCTCGGTTTCTGCTGTGGCGATAGCGGTTTCGATCGCCCCCGGTTTGAGCCGCACGTCGGCATCGATAAATAATAAGAAGTCTCCGGTTGCTACTTGAACAGCTTGGGCGCAGGCCCAGTTTTTGCCCGCCCAATATTGGTTCGCAGGTCGCGGCTGACCTGCTAATATTTTTAGGCGGGGGTCGCCCGGCTGCTGTTGCAGGGTTTGGGCGATCGCTAGCGTGTCGTCTGTCGATCGATCGTCTACAATTAAAACCTCTAGGTTGTCCGCAGACAGCGGTGTACTCTCCAAAATGGCGATCGCGCAATCCCGAATATTCTCGGCTTCGTTGTATGCTGGTACGATTACCGAAACTTTTGGCATCCGAGAGGGCTCCGGCGGAGCCGAACTTCTGTCGGTTCTAGGCGCATTTTTGACCGATCGGCGCAAATTCTTAGTGTAAGCTCTACTTACTATGAGAGAAAAAATTAGCAGGGTTAACAATATCAAAGCGAACTGACCTCAAAATTTCGGTGCACAATTTGTCTCCTTAAATATTAAAAAATATTAAAACAAAAAGCTAGTCGATCGCCCGAAAAGTTATTTTGACCGCCTCTTTTGCTATAATTTGTGAGCATCTTTCGGCTCGCCCGCAGCAAGGGGCAAGACCCCTCACCCGGTCAGCGACCGAAAAGCCGAGGATAGATATCACTCAAGAGAGGAGATTGCAATGGGCGAATTTTTTACAGTGGATGTGTTTGCGGACACGATAGCGGTACTCGGCGCTTTGGGTTTTTTCTTTTTGGGATATCAAGCTTTGCAGATGTTGAAAAGATAAAGTATTAGTAAATTGAGCCTGCTGACAAACGATTAGCTCCTCGATCCCCCCTAGCCCCCCTTAAAAAGGGGGGACAATAGCATTCAAAGTCACCCTTTTTAAGGGGGATTTAGGGGGATCGAGGCTGCGAAGAAAAAAAATAGCAATTCCTGCCGGCTGTGAAACTGTTTCTTGCGAAAATCAACCAAAAAAAGGCTGCGTTATTATCATGGTGAGCCAACTTTTAGATGGACGCTATCAAATCATTGAAGTCATAGAAACAGGAGAATTTGGACAAACCTATCTGGCCAAAGATATTCGCCGTCCGGGAGAACCGCAGTGCTTTGTCAAGCACCTGCGTCCCGGTACCACCGAACCAAAATTAATTAATACTACGCGCCGTCTTTTCCAAAAAGAAGCAGAAGTTCTAGAAAAGCTCGGTCAACACGACCAAATTCCTCAGCTATTCGCTTATTTTGAAGAAAACGAAGAATTTTTCTTAGTTGAATCCTTTGTTGCCGGTCACTCGCTATCAACCGAGATTGTACCCGGTAAGCCAGTTAGCGAAGAAAAAATGATTTCTTTGCTGAGAGAATTGTTAGAAATTTTAGTATTTGTACACGGACATGGAGTAATTCACCGAGATATTAAACCAGCGAATTTAATCCGCCGCTATTCAGACAACAAGTTAGTTTTGATCGACTTTGGCTCGGTGAAAGAGATTCACATCGCTCAAAGACAAGCGCCGGTAACTGTGCGGATTGGCACGCTGGAATATATGCCGATCGAACAATTTCAATACAACCCGCAACTCAACAGCGATATCTACGCTTTGGGAATGATTGGCATCCAAGCAATGACGGGTTTGCCGGCTTACGATTTGCCTAAACTGCGGGATTTGAAAAATTCTAATAAAGGCGAAATTGTTTGGCGGCATTTAGCCGCGTGTTCCCAAGCGCTGGCCGATGTTTTGGACAATATGGTGCGCTACGATTTTCGGGAAAGGTATCAGTCGGCGACGGAAGCTTTAGCCGATTTGAGGAAAATTGGCGATCGCTCGCGGGCGCGGATTCCCAAGCTCACAATATATCGCGAAGAAGTCGATCGGCGCAGCAGCAGCCGCGGTGACATTACAGTCGTCGGTCGGAGAATATTAGAAGAATTGCGCATGAGTTTGGAATTGCTGCCAGAAGAAGCAGAGGCGATCGAAGATGAGGTATTGAACCCTTACCGCAAATACAGGGAAAAAGGCGAACGCTACGAACAATCACTGCAAGAAGCAATGCAGCAAGAATATCCCTTTACTTTGGAAACTCGCGAGGAGTTAAAACGCTTGCAGCAAGTTTTAGGGCTTACCGACGAAGATGCCGCGAAAATCGAAGAATTAGTCATTCCTAAATCTTTATTCGCTAAATTGTACAAGGCGATATCCACAGTTTTGGAGGGACACCGCAACCCCAATGGGCCAGCAGCCAGCAGCAGCGCTCAACTCGAAGTGCAGCCAAGTTCGGCGCTATCCCCGCAGGTAAATCTGAACGGAAAAACCGATTTGTCGTTAGCGCAGCCCTCGGAGAGGATCGCCCCTACCGCAGCGATTGTCCCCAAAGAACCTCGCAAATTCAATCCTTATCTCGCCGGAGCAACAATTGCGGCTATCCTAGCTGCGATCGGCGGAATTTATGGATATCTCAAGTGGCAAGACTGGCAGCAGCGAGTCCAGAAAGAATCCCAACAGTTCAGTCAAATTGAAGCTCTTTATACAGCCAGCAATTATGAAGACTGCATCACCAAAATACCAACAATTGCCAACACTTCCACCAGCTATTCGTCAGCTCAGAAGTTACAGGAACAGTGCCAAGCAGGTCTGCTGTGGAAAAACGCTAAAGTCAAAAATTTCGCTCAGCATTCAGATGCAGTTGGGTCTGTTGCTTTCAGTCCAGACGGCTTAATGTTAGCAAGCGGTTCTAAAGACAAAACCATCCAAATTTGGGATTTAGCTACAGGCAAGTCGATCCGCAGTTTTGCAGGAGATTCCTCCACCATTTGGTCGGTTGCTTTTGACTCAAACGGTACGAGACTTGCGACGGGAACCGGTTTTTGGAGAGTCATGCTGTGGGATTTGAAAACAGGGCAAGTAATTCCCAATCTCGACCACACTGCTTCTGTTTGGTCTGTCGCTGTTAGCCCCGACGGACAACTGATTGCTAGCGGCAGCGGAGACAAAACCACAAAGATTTCAGATGCAGCAACTGGCAGTTTGATTCTGAATTTGCCAGACCATACAGATTTTGTTTATTCTGTTGCTTTCACTCCCGATGGCAAAAGTTTGGTTAGCGCTTCTAAGGATAAAAAAATTACAATTGTTGATGTAGCAACTGGAAAGTTGCTCAAAACTCTTGAAGGACACGGCGACCCGGTGAGGTCGGTTGCTGTTAGCCCGGATGGCAAGACAATAGTTAGCGGTTCCTACGATGAAAGTATTAAAATCTGGAATCTCGAAACAGGAGATTTAATTCGCTCGCTCAAGGGACATTCTGACGATATTGTCTCGGTTGCTATCAGCCCGGATGGGAAATTTATTGCGAGCGGGAGCAAGGATAAAACTATTAAAGTTTGGGATTTGGCTACCGGAGAATTGCTGAATACTTTGACGGGACATACCGATGAGGTTTATGTGGTCACTTTTAGTCCTGACGGCAAAACTATTGCTAGCGGTTCTAAAGACAATACTATTAAGTTGTGGCTGAGGTAATTAGTCATATCGTTTCCGGTAGCATCGGAATTATTAGCCAAAATTAGGACACGGCAGTGCCGTGTCCCTACAATATTATTTTCGGTAGGGACACGGCACTGCCGTGTCCTCTATATCATTCCGGTTCAACCGGAATTGATATGATTCCTGATAATTATATTAATTATTAAAAGTCGCATATCCCCGCACCGGAGACGGCAATGCCGCCTCCCTACTCGCGTACTTTTCAGAATTGGTATAAGTCAGGGAAATAAAAAATTAGACCTTAGTTCAAGCTGCCACTAAAGGCTGTGGAGTCAATCTAAAATCTAAAATCTCAAAGCTAAAATCGAATGATTATTGATATTGACCGCTGATTTCGTAAACGATCGCGCCCAAAGATGCCAAACTAGCTAGAATCAGCATCCCGGCCGGCATGAACTTGCGAGTTTTTACAAGCCGTAAAATAAAAACTACTACTAAAACAGCGGAGATGGCTGCTGCTAATGTTAAACCCCAACTTTGTCCCATGAGTTGTGCGGTGCCGGCAAAAATTAGCAGCGAACCGCTAATCAGGCCAGAAATGAGCGAGGCTTGGCTTTTGGCCTTGATGTAACCCATGATGCCGCCAACCAGTGTTAAAATGCCGTAGCCGATCGCCGCTGCTGTACCTAAATTCATTTTTAATCCTCAAATTTTCACTCTTTGCATCTAAATTTATACAGCGCGACCTGCAATTCCGGTCACAAATTGTTAGAAAATTTATTAAACCCAGTCAGAATATCTAACTGTTATACAATTGCCATTATGTCAGCCCTAACTTCTAGTGCGATCGCCCAAATCCGTTACCTCCAGCGCCTCGCAGCATCCCTGCTGCTGTATCAATCGGTTCTCAAAAGCCCCGCAGGTCAAGCTTTTCTCGATTTGCTGCAAGCTCTCCACCACAGCGAAGTCAGCGGTTTGGACTGTCAGGTAGCTTACGGGAACTGGTTCAAAGTTCAGGCTGCTAAAAATCAGAGCTGGAAAGATTCTCTGATTTCCGAAATTCTCAAAGACGAAAACCCCTTTTCTCGCCGAGCTCAGCAAACAGATTTTGCGAGTTTGCCCCCCGCTTTGGTGGAGGCCGCCCGACATGATTTACAAGTGCTGCAAAATATTTACGAATGCAGCAGCGATGAGTTGAGCAAGTGGGTGCGGGTAGCGGGTCAACTTGTCGCTGTGCCTCCGATTTGGCATTCAGAAAGTGAAGCAGAACACGGAGATTTGCCGCTGCACGGGAAATTGGAAAAATGGTCTAGCGCTGCGGAATCTTTGGCAGTTTATTACCGACAGTTTGGCACGGGTTTGTTTGCCGAATATCGCGCTTTTGGGTGGCGGGGAGGGCAGTTGGCGAGTATTTCGCATCCCGATCGCATAAATTTGAAAGAGTTGGTTTGCTGCGATTGGCAGCGGGATGCTCTGGTGAAAAATACGGAGTTTTTGCTGGCAGGCTATCCGGCTTTGCACGTCTTGCTGTACGGGAGCCGCGGTTCGGGGAAGTCTTCTTTGGTGAAGTCGCTGTTAAATGAATTTAGCGATCGCAATCTGCGCTTGATTGAAGTATCTAAATCTGATTTGCAAGATTTGCCGCTAATTGTCGAACAGTTGCGGGGAGTTCCTCAAAAGTTTATTATTTTTGTGGATGACCTATCTTTTGAGGAAGATGATGAGGCTTTTAAATCCTTGAAAGTGGTTTTAGAGGGAAATGTCACCGCCCGACCTCAAAATGTAGTTGTTTACGCCACATCTAACAGGCGACATTTAATTCGAGAGTTTTTTGACGACAGGCCCCGCCCCCGCGACGGGGATGAAGTTCACGCTTGGGATACTGTGCAGGAAAAACTTTCATTTAGCGATCGATTTGGCTTGACTTTAACTTTTGAACCGGCAGATCAAAACACTTATTTAAAAATTGTCAGACATCTGGCAGAACTTGCTGGAATCAAACTCGCTGCTGAGGATTTGGATCACCGCGCTAAAGAATGGGCAACTCGCCGCAACGGTCGATCGGGCAGGACTGCGCGGCAGTTTGTTGATTTCCTGAAAGCAGATTTAGCCCTTTTTGACAAGTAGATCGGCTGCGATCGAGGGCGGGTTTTAGCCGATATATGGGAAGGCAATTCAGGAGATGAATAAACCCGCCATTGCCGCGCCGAAGGGCGAAATAAAAATTCTTAATTTTTTCATAATTTTATTGATAATAAATAACTAACAAGATTTGATATAATTGTCGAAATCCCCAAAGAAACCTCCCGAGCCAGAACCCATCCTGACTCCATGAATCCACCACTAAATAATGAGGAAAATATCATGGGTTTATTTGATAAAGTATCGCGTACTCGCCAACAAACCGACGTAGCGTTAGGGCCGGCCGAAGCATTTGCGGCGATCGCGCTAATTGCCGTAGCAGCCGACGGTTACATCAATGACAGCGAAAGTAAAGCGATTAGCATGACGCTATCTCGGATGCAACTGTTCCGCAGCTATCCCGATGACGTGATGAGAAAAATGCTCGATCGCCTGCTGATGATTCTGCAACGGCAAGGAGTTGACGTACTGTTTAATGCGGCTTTGGCAACGCTTCCCGACGAACTTAAAGAAACAGTTTTTGCTGTGACAACTGATATCGCTTTAGCAGATGGCGAGGTTTCAGAAGAAGAAGAAGAACTGTTGAACGATCTTTACGGTGCATTGGGGCTTTCCGAAGATGTTGCCCTCAAGATTATAGACGTGATGTTGATTAAGAACAAAGGTTAAGAAATCAGGGGAAGGAGTGAGGAGGGCGAGTTTTACAATATAAGAAATTAGCGCCTACTTACTTAGCTGATAACTTCTCCAAAAGTGCGGGTTTACGGATATGATGGTTGGTAAAATTCAGATCCAATTTGCGATCGCCCGCTACTACCTCAAATGTCTTTCACTTACACCCGCACTGTTCGCTTTCAAGATACCGATGCTGCCGGAGTCGTTTACTTTGCTAACGTTTTGGCGATGTGCCACGAAGCTTACGAGGCATCTCTAGCAGCATCGGGAATCAATCTCAAAGCCTTTTTCAGCAATCCCGAGGTTGCCTTTCCCATAATTCATGCTAGTGTAGATTTTTATCGCCCAATGTTTGCGGGCGATCGGCTGATGATTCAATTGACGCCCAAACAGGTTGCTGGCGATGAATTTGAAATTGCCTATCAAGTATTTTTGGCGGCGGAGGAACTTGCAGGAAGAAGCGCTGCTAAAGCTCTGACTAAGCACGTCTGCATCGATGCAGTTAGCCGAAATAGAAAACAGCTATCTGAAGACTTGATGCAGTGGATGAGGAAATTTGAGATTTGAGATTTCAGATTAGTTCTATCTTTAAAGAATAGCAGGGAATGACAGTCAGTCGATTTTAGATTTTAGATTTTAGATTTTAGATTTTAGATTTACTTGCAGCATTGAATCTGGGAGTTTCAACTTTGGTCTAAAGTTTTGGACCGATCGCGACTTAAGTACGTGGCACGGTATCCGTTTTTGAGCGGGGTCTAATTTCTTTTAGGTTGAGAATTTTTTCGGAGTTTTTGATATTATGTCAAATCGCAATTATGCCATCGTCGGCACGGGAGCTTTAGGGGGATTCTACGGTGCTAGACTGCAACAAGCAGGTTTAGAAGTCAATTTTTTGCTTCGCAGTGATTACGATCGCGTCAAAAAACACGGTTTGATTGTCGAGTCTCCCGAAGGCGACTTCACCCTCCCCCACGTCCGCGCCTACCGCGACGCGCACAAAATGCCTCAGTGCGACGTAGTAATTGTAGCGCTGAAAACAACTCAAAATCACTTGTTGCCCAAAATTTTGCCTCCTTTATTAAAGGATAACGGCGCGGTTTTAGTATTGCAAAACGGATTGAATACAGAACCGGAAGTAGCTAAAATTGTCGGTGCAGAACGAGTGGTTGGCGGTCTGTGTTTTCTCTGTTCTTATAAAGTTGGGCCAGGTCACATCTGCCACCTAGATTACGGCACTATCACGCTGGGAGAATATGCCCAAGACTACAAAGCAATCGGTATTACTAATAGAATGCACCAAATTGCTGGGGATTTTAAACTTGCTAATATCCATATTAAAATGAGCGAAGATTTGTTATTATCAAGGTGGAAAAAGCTGGTTTGGAATATTCCTTATAACGGGCTGTCTGTAGTGTTGGATGCAAGAACTGACCAACTGATGGCTAATCCCGATACTCGGATTTTAGTTGAGGAAATCATGGGGGAAGTGATAGCCGGAGCCAAAAGTGGCGATCGCATTATTCCCGATGACTTTATCCCACATATGCTCGAATACACTGAGAAAATGAAGCCTTACCGCACGAGCATGAAAATCGATTACGATGAATCGCGACCCCTGGAAGTTGAGGCGATTTTTGGTAATCCGATACGGGTGGCTGAACAAGCAGGTATTAAGTTGGGGCAAATAGAGGTACTTTACCGAATGTTGAAGTTTGTGGATGTTCAAAGGCAAGAAGCAGAGAGGAGGAGAAGGCTGTTAGGTTTGTCGTAATTAGTCAGTTGACTGTCAACAGTTAACTGTTAACTGTTGACAGTTGACAGTTGTCAGGAGTCAGAAATAAGCATGAAAAATTCTGCCTTCTGCATTGATTGCGATCGCCTAATAATTATTGATATTTTAGCCCAATTTCTTGCAATTGTTCTCGATTGACTTTGCCTTGAGAATTGCGCGGCAATTGTTCGACGATTACCCAATATTTCGGTCGCTTAAACTTGCTCAACTTATCTTCTATTGCCGCTTGCAGATTTTTGACAGTAACTTCGGCATTAGCGGGAACGTAGATAGCCGTGACGACTTGACCCCAATTTTTGTCTGGCAAGCCAATTACAGCAACATCCGCAACTAAATTAGTCGATCGCACAACGGCTTCAACTTCCGCCGGAAATACATTTTCTCCGCCTGTGATAATTTTGTCGCTGCTGCGTCCGACGATATTTAAGCAGTTATTTTTATCAAAAAATCCCAGATCGTCTAATTGGAAATATTCGCGATCGGCAAAATTTTCAGGATAATAACCCAACGCCAAAGATTTAGCATTTACCGCAATATTTCCTATCTGATTATCGCACAAAATATCGCCTTTTGCACTGCGAATAGTTATTTGAGCGTGCGGTAAAGTTTGACCGGAACTGTTATTGCCTGCGAGAAAATCTTCGGGTTTTAGTGTAGCAATTTGCGAGGCAGTTTCTGTCATGCCGTAACTGGGGGCTAATTTGATTTGATAATTTCTAGCTGTTTCTAAAAGTTCCGGCCAAGCGGGAGCACCGCCCAAAAGTACAGCACGAAACCGTCCAAGCCAATTAGCTGTATCTGGGTTTTGCAGCAGCCGTTGCAGTTGAGTTGGAACTAAAGAAATGAAAAATTCTTCGGGTTCGATATTGCATTTTTCGCCAGCTTCCAGTGCTTTGAACGACCCTATTGCCAGTTTTCCAGCCGTCGTAAACGATCGCATGAATTGCATTAAACCGCTGACGTGGTATAAGGGCAAAACGCAGAACGAGTTGATTTTGTCAACTTGAAAATATTGTTGAAAACCTTGTACTGATGCTGTTAGCGTTTCCCAAGTGTGGATTGCAAAACGGATTTTTCCCGACGAACCGCCGGTGGAAATCATAATAGTATCAAAACCGTTTTTACCGGGGGAATAGAATTCGGGCGAATGGAATTCGCTTCTACACGAACGAAGTCCGCCTTCGCGGACTGGGATATGGGGATTGTTGGGAAGCGGGTATTGTCCTAAAAATATGTCTGGTTGGACTAAATCAAAGACTTGTTGCCATTCTTGTTTTACCCAGTTAGGATTGCAGAGAAAAATCGGGCATTTGGCGGCACGGGCGGCGGTGAAACTGGCAAGAAATTGCACGGGTTCGGGTTCTGCGAGGCAAATTTTTGGGGGTTTTTCCTGTACTTGATTTTGGGTGATTTCTTGAAATAGCCGATCGACAATTCGGGCAAATTCGCGACTGTCACAACCGATAAGCCAATTATCGGGCAAGCGATCCGCGAGATCCAGAATATTTACTGTTAGATTTGTTGCCATAGATGCTTTCACCAAGTTTCTCGATTCAAAACAATTACCTAACCTGCCTGATTGAGTCGTGGGAGTAATCTAAAATCTAAAATCTAAAATCTAAAATCGAATGATTGTCGTCGAACCAGCAATCGGTGCCGAAACCGAGTGCTCTCTTATTTAAAGATAATTCTGTTGCTAAATTTAATGCTGCTTGTCTGCCGATTTCGGTTTCAAATACTGATGAGAAAACAGCGTCTATATTGTGAGTTTGACAAAATGTTCGCAGTTGGGATGGAGAACCGCAGATCGCAGGTTTAATGACGAAAATGCCCCGCCAGCCTTGGCTGTAGCACTCTTGGATGCGATCGAGGTTGGCGGCGGATTCGTCTAGGGCGATCGGAGTTGCATAAATAGCATTCAATTCTACCATTTCCTGAAACTGTGTTACAGGCAGCGGCTGTTCCAAAAATTCAATGTCTGCGGAAAAATCGGGAGTTGCTTTTACCTTGTCGCAAGCTTCCAGCCATGTTTTAGCCTGCGAGTAACTGAGTCCCCCGTTGGCATCTAGCCGCAAAAATGCCGGTTGTCGATCGCACAAATTGTGCATTGCCTTAATTAGCTGCTGAAAAATCTTTAATTCTCGTTCAATTGCAGCAACGCCAATCTTCCATTTAAACGTGCGATATCCCTCTAACCAAAGCACTTGCAAAGCCTGCAAAGCTGTTTCTCCTGCTGGCAATAAACCGCTGAACCGATTTTTTTCTTCCTCATTCCCAGCCTGTATCCAGGGAACTTTGAGAATATTTCTTGTCCCCCCCTTATTAAGGGGGGTTAGGGGGGATCTAGAGTTTGATAGTGCCGACTCAAAGCCAAATTGACAAGCAGGCAATTCAGCGGAAATAGCGAAAATCATCTCTCCTGAAAGATTAGCTGGCAACGAGTTACAAAAATCTAAAGCTTGCTCAAAACTTTCGGAACCAAACCAACTCAAAGGAGCAATTTCTCCCCAACCAATTCGACCATTTTCGCCAACAATTCGCAGGATAATTCCTTCGCGAATATCCCAAATGCCGTGACTTGTTTGCAGTGGACGCTTAAACTTTCGCTGATAAGTGCGAAACTCGAATTGATAAAGCATTTTTTTAAATCATAAAATTATCTCAGTTTATCAATTGTAAGGTGCGCATTGCGCACCCGATCGTTACAGAATGTGCGCGTTGTTGTTACATAGGATTAAAGAATGTGCGCAGTGCGCACCCTACAACATTGATATTTTTTGTGCAAGTCTTATTAATCATAAAATTCTCTCACAAGTGCGACAAACTGATCGAGATTTTCCAAATGGATGTTGTGACCAGCTTTTGGTACAATTTCCAGACTAGAGGCCGGACACAAGCTGGCAATTTCTGTATTTATAGTTGTAAATTTATCATCATATTCTCCCGCTAGCAAGAGGATGGGGATTTGATTTTGTGGGAGTTTTTCCCAGAGAGAGGGCTGGTTGCCGGTTCCTATGTTGCGGAGGGATTTGGCTAATTCTAAGGGATTATTTGCTAAGCGGGTTTCTATGAGTTTGTCGAAGTTGGGAGAGTTTTTTAAAGATTTGAATAAAGGGCGATCGTACCAGTTTAATAAAAAATCTTTAATGTTGCTATTTTCCAGGTTTTGTGCTATCTGTGAATCGGCTTGCAGGCGGCGCGCTCGCTCTTTTTCTGTCTTCAATCCCGGAGAAGCTGACTCTAACACTACTTTCTCGAATCTTTCAGGAAAATGTAATGTCATGTACAGTGCCAATCGCCCGCCCATTGAATAGCCCAACAACAAACATTTGTCTATTTGTAAATCATTTAATAACTCTATCAATGCTTGGGCTGTATTTGGCATATTGTAGCAACTTTCGTCGCCGATCACTATGGTTTCTCCGTGACCGGGAAGGTCAACTGCTAGACAGCAATAACTTTTAGAAAGTAAGGAAATGATGGGATTAAAGTCTTGACAATCGCAGGTAAAACCGTGGAGTAATAAAATTATTGGCTGATTTTTGTGGCCCGTTAAGGAATAGTGAAATTGATATTTTTTAAAGTTATCCATATACAATTATTACTATAAGTGCCGTATTTACTGAAATCTAATTTCCGCATCGCTAACAGAGATGATGGCCTGAAAACGAGTTAGAAAGTCCATACCAATAAGACCATCTATACGAAGATTTGGCGGTATATCGTGGGCAACTATGTCAAATTTTTCTATTAGTTGACCCACGCAATTAAACCAAGATACATTAATTACAGGAGCATAAATTCTTCCTTGACCAGTAACTAATTCTTGCCTGCGTAAAGGATTGCGTGTATCGTAACCCAGATTTTGTAATACTTGAACTGGCAATATTGTGAAGCTATATCCCGTATCTACCAATAAACGCACCCGCACAAAATCGCCCCCTTCTCTACTGCCAACAGTTGCTGGCACGGCTAGCAAATTTTGTCCATAACGCAACAAGCGGTAAACTTTCTGATAAGCTGGCATTTTCGTTACAACATCACTGCTATGTTATCAGGTATCGAGCCAGTATACTCTATTGCGACAGATTTTCCATCCCTTAATGAAAGCTTACTGTAAATTTCATCGCGTTCTGTTGCATGGGCTAAAACTTCACCTCGAATCACGTTTAATTCTTCATCTAATTCAGGATTGACGATGAGTACCCACTCATCAGGATATAGGCTAAAAATTTCTTCTAAACTCATAATTTGACCGATTTCAGTTTGCGTACTCATGCTTTGATTCTCCTTTTTTACGATTCAATATGAGGTACGGATTGCTGAATTAAAGAAGATTTTGAGAAGTCACCCAACTCTGCCAACTCCCTCAACTTAGCAAACCATACCTCCATTTTACCGAAATTCCCGATCGCCCGATCTACAAAGCAAACCCCAACGCCAGCAGCAATCCGCTCGAAAAATGCAGCGTGACTGCGATAAACTTAGAGTTGCTGACCTTTGCCGGTTGGTCGTGATAGTCTGTGACATGGCGGCAAAGGTCGATCGCAAATGACACACTCCCAAAAATCAACAGCGTCCAAATTGGGAACATTCCCAAAGTCACAAATAGCACAGTCAAAGCATAAACGCTGCCGCACAACCACTGCAACAACTGAGCACCTTTTTTCGTACCGAGTCGAACAATCGGCGATTTTTTGCCTGCAGCCAAATCGTCCTCAACTTGGTGAAAATGGGAACAAAATAAGATGATACTCGTAGTAATTCCCACGATTGCCGAAGCCGCAAAATTAGTAGCAGACCAAGTTTGAGTTTGACTGTAATAAGCAGCGGCGAAGGCTAGCGGTCCGAAGGTGAAAAAGCAGATGATTTCCCCTAAACCCTGATAGCCAAGACGAAATGGAGGCCCTTGATAAGTGTAGCCGAGAGCACAGGACAAAACTACCAGCAAAATTACTGTTGGGTCTTTTTGCCACCAGCTTATGGCGCAGATTCCCGACACTCCGACTGCTAAAAACAGATTTGCCAGCCCGAAAATTAAAGCTTTATTTCCGGTTAAGTTAACTAGGGAATGCGCTTTGTTTTTATCGATTCCTGTTTCTGAGTCAAACACATCATTGCTGAGATTCAGCCATGCTATAATCAAAATGGCTGAAATTAAAAATGTCGAAAAATTTGACGAATTAATCGTTTGATTTTCGGCAAAAGCAATTGCAGTTCCTACTGAAATAGGAATCACCGCAACGCTGTACATGGGCGGCTTGATTGCCGCCAGCCACAATTTACTATTTGGACGTTCAATTAACTTTGTTGTCATCACACAAACTTGATTCAATTGATAGCAGCTTAGTAATTTTACAATTCTTGGTGAAGAAAGTGTACTCTGTATCCGGTTGAGTGCGCGGGGGGCATCCATTGAGAGGCTTTGCGGGCGATCGCACGCCCGGTAATGCCCGTCTGCAAACCTCTGCGGGGTCGATCGCCTTGTGTCGAGATTTAGCCGCTCAATCTTAAAGTTTTATGTCTAAATGTTTCGATCGATCGCGCGATAGTCTGTTTTCTGCCCCAAGCGAGCTCAAACTTTCCGGGAAACTCGAAAGGTCATGTTTTGCGATCGCCCTCCCGTGCTTAGATCGAAATAGGGGTTCTAGCGGGACAAAACCGCACTCTTTCTGACAAATCTGCTATTCTCGCTTTCATGACAGTAATACCGCACCGCGCTAATCTTTTACAAGACCGCAATCAACTGCATCAGTTTCTGTTAGATTGCCAGCAGTCTTTAACCGAAAAAGATCAAACAAAAATAGTTAGTATTTCTCAGGAGATTGCCCCCGTCGATCCGCTAGCTGTACTGCAAGATATTTCCGAACCTTGTCAGCGGCACTTTTATTTTGAAAAAAGAGACCCAATTGGCGGCAAAAGTTTTGCGATCGCAGCCCTTGATTCGGCAATCCATCTCACAGTAGCAGGAACCGATCGGTTTGCCTTAGCTCAAAATTTTATTCGTTCAACACTTGCCAATACAATTACCATTGGTGCCGAACGCTTGCCATTTAGCGGGCCTCACTTTTTTTGTAGTTTTGCTTTTTTTGATGAGAACCTTGCCCCTAATTCTTACTTTCCACCCGCTACCATATTTTTACCCAAATGGCAAATTACTCGACAAAAAGATAGCTGCATTCTAGTTGCGAATGCGCTAGTAGAAAAAGATATAAACGTAAAAAAAATAGCCGAAAATATCTGGCAAACATTTGATAAAATTGCCTCTCGTAAATACCCAAAATTAACTACTGCGCTCGACCGTTCGAGATATTTGAAACAACAAATCCCCGTCAATGATGCCAGTCAATTTAAAACATCAGTAAAATCGGCTTTAGAATTGATAAAATCTCAATATTTTAGTAAAATTGTTTTATCCCAAGCAATCAATGTAATTTCTCAAACCCCTTTCAGTTTGATAGATTCCTTAAACAACTTGCGCCTTAGCTATCCAGATTGCTATGTATTTTCAACCAGTAACGGCAAAGGTCAAAAATTTATCGGTGCCAGTCCAGAACGCTTAATTAGCATTCACAACAATCAGTTATCAACAGATGCTTTAGCAGGTTCAGCACCGAGGGGGAAAACTGAAGCAGAAGATGCGAAACTAGCCCAGGGATTGCTAGAGAGTGAGAAGGATATTCGAGAACATCGAGTTGTAATTGACTTTATTGTCGATCGCCTGTCTCAACTCGGCATAACCCCCAATTTTTCCCCAATTCCCAGACTGCTGCAACTATCAAACATTCAGCATTTGTGGACGCCGATAACGGCTCGAATTCCCGCAGATATTCATTTATTAAAGATTTTAGCTCAACTGCATCCAACCCCAGCGGTAGCGGGCGTGCCGAGAGATATTGCCCTAGAACAAATTCGCCGCTGCGAAAGCTGCGATCGCTCTTTGTACGCAGCACCCCTGGGCTGGATCGATCGCACCGGCAACGGCGAATTTGCCGTCGGCATTCGATCGGCATTAATCGACGGCGATCGGGCTATACTGTATGCTGGAGCCGGTATTGTCGCCGGTTCGGAACCAGAGAAAGAACTAGCAGAAATTCAGCTCAAATTGCAGGCACTTTTAAATGCTTTAGTCTAATTCAGCTAATTTATATGTAGTAAGGTGTGCAAGGCGCACCCTACAAATAGGGCTTCTGCGTCCAGGACTATTAATGTTTAATTTTTACCTCCTCAAAATGTTCTACTATGGGAAAAGGATCGTAAAAATGGTGAAGCATTCTTTTCCACTCTTGATATTCAGGAGAACTCCTAAATCTAATTGTATGAGCTTCTAAATTTTCCCATCTAACCAATAATAGATATTTTCCTTTAACTTCTGTGCAGCGATGAAGTTCGTGAGATAAATATCCATCTATAGATGCTATCAGACGGGAGGCTTCTTTAAAAGCGATCTCAAAATCACCCTCACAGCCAGATTTAACATTAAGCACAACCGCCTCAAGAATCATAAAAATGTATCCTGACAATTATTTGGGTATAATATCATAGCACAATACAGAGTTGAGATACTCAGATTTAGCAATGCCTATAGATTTCCGCAATACAAATACCCTCTGGTCTTCGATATTAGCAGAGACTTTGCAGCGTCTGGGATTAACTACCGCCGTCATTTGTCCAGGTTCGCGATCGGCACCGCTAACAATAGCCTTTGCTCAAAACAAAAAAATAGAAACTATTCCCATACTTGACGAACGTTCAGCCAGTTTTTTTGCATTAGGAATTGCCAAAAAAGCATATTTGCCAACCGCACTAATTTGCACATCTGGAACCGCCGCAGCCAACTTTTATCCGGCGATAATAGAAGCCAGAGAAAGTCGAATTCCCCTGCTAATATTCACCGCCGATCGACCTCCAGAATTGCGGGACTGTCACGCCGGACAAGCGATCGACCAAGTGAAAATATACGGCAATTATCCCAACTGGCAAGCCGAATTAGCTATACCTTCTGCGTCCAGAGGAATGCTAGACTATCTGCGGCAGACGATCGCGTATGCTTGGGAGCGATCGCAATTTCCAACACCCGGCCCCGTTCACCTCAACATCCCCTTTCGCGACCCGCTTGTACCCGTTCCCGACATAGCTGTAGAAGTTTTAGAAACACAATTTAATCCCGAAGAATTCTTTGCAGGATTAGAACCCATTTTCGCAGGAGAAAGCTCTACCCCCCCCAGCCCCCCCTTGTTAAGGGGGGGAGAAGAAAGTACAATGCAACAATGGCAGAAGTGCGATCGAGGGATTATTATTGCAGGCGTTGCACAGCCTCAATTTCCCGAAAAATACTGTAGTGCGATCGCCCAAATTTCCCAACTATTAAACTGGCCAGTTTTAGCAGAAGGATTGTCCCCACTCAGAAACCACGCCCAACTCAATCCTTATCTAATTTCCACCTACGATTTAATCCTGCGGAACCGCGAACTAGCAGATAAATTAACCCCAGAAATCGCCATTCAAATCGGAGACTTACCCACAAGCAAAGAACTGCGAAACTGGCTAGATAAAACCCAACCCAAACGCTACATAATCGACCCCAGCCACCACAATTTCGATCCCCTACACGGCAAAACAATTCACCTGCGAACCTCCGTAGAAAATCTCGCAACTAATCTCGCAACTATATTAACTCTTGTCCCCCCCCTTATTAAGGGGGGGTTAGGGGGGGATCGATCCCCTGCTACCACTGCTATTTCCCCTCAAATCCCTCCCCTGAACAATGGGGAATCAACTCTTGTCCCCCCCCTTATTAAGGGGGGGTTAGGGGGGGATCAAGCCACTGCTGCCACTGCTATCTCCCGTCCAGTCCCCCCCCTTAGCAAGGGGGGGTTAGGGGGGGTTCTAACCTCGCCATCAAACGAATATCTCCAACTTTGGCACAACACCGAAATCCAAGTCAGACAAACAATAGACCAAAAAATATCAGCAATTAACAACATAATCGAACCCAAAGTTTCCTGGCTGCTTTCCCAAATTTTGCCACCCGGAACACCGATATTTATTGCTAACAGTATGCCCGTCCGAGATGTTGAGTTTTTCTGGAAGCCGAACAACTTAGAAATAAAACCTTTTGTCAATCGCGGCGCTAACGGCATAGACGGCACATTGTCAACAGCTTTAGGAGTGGCTCACTGCTATCAAAGCAGTATTTTATTAACAGGTGATTTAACACTTTTGCACGATACGAACGGTTTTTTAATTAAAAATAAATTTATAGGTCATCTGACAATTATATTAATCAATAACAACGGTGGCGGGATTTTTGAAATGTTGCCCGTTGCCAAATTTGACCCACCCTTTGAAGAGTTTTTTGCCACGCCGCAGCATATCAATTTTGCTCAGTTGTGTGCAACTTACGGCGTGGAACACGAGATAATAGACGATTGGGAACAGTTCAAACAAAAATTAAGTTTTTTGCCAAATAGCGGGATTCGCGTCTTAGAATTGCAAACAGACAGGCGATCGGATGCTAAATGGCGGCAAGATAATCTAAGTAAATTTGCCAAAGGTTTGTAGTAAGGACTTTAGTTAATAAGCGGGAGGGCAAGATGCCCGCCCCACAAGCAGAAAATTCACTCTTCGCTTCACAGGCATCTTGCCTGTTCCGGGAAATGGTGCAATATCTCAGTTTAAACTGCTGGTTGAGCTAGCAGCGGATCTAACTGTCCTTCTGTATCAAGTTTGTGAATGTCATCGCAGCCGCCTACGTGTTGGTTATTAATGAAAATTTGGGGTACGCTGCGGCGTCCGTTAGCGCGATCGGCCATTGCATTTCTAGCCGCTTCATCGCCATCAATTTTGTATTCCGTGAAATTTACGCCTTTCCACCACAGCAAAGTTTTGGCGCGGATGCAGTAGGGACAGGTTTGCCAAGTATAGATTTCCACATTGGCTTTGATGCGATCGGGCTTGCGGCCCAAGAGAGGATTGAGAAAATCAAGCATTTTGGGTACTGGGGTAAAAATTAAACGGGTTGAGGGATTAACGATCATTTTAGCGAAATGCCGTCAGCCCCGCGTCCTACCCAAAGGTTAGGGTGGGATAGAATTGCCCGCCGCCACCTGTGGCGCTGTGATTGCCGTCACATATTGACTCTACTCGGATCACTTACGTACACCCAAAATAATCACGTTCGGAACCTCATTAATATCACCGATCTTTTCGGGAAACCACGGGATGATGAACATATCGAATTCAACCGCACTGCCATGAACCCCGTACAACTCCTCCCCGGCGCTATCTCTGAAATCCTCGCTTCTGTAAGCGACACAGGTGTTTTGACATTGGCCGATCGCTACGGGTTGATGGCCGCCACCTTCGACGAGTCGCTGAATGACGAAGACAGAGGCTGTGTCAACCGCTTGCTGCGGGCGGTGATCAGAGGCCGAGTGAAAATGGTCAACGAACTTTCAGCAGCATTCTAATCGGGATTTGAAGTTTTGTTCTGAAGGCAAGGTAAGTCAGCGGTAGATAAAAATAGTGGAAACTCAGGCAGGAGTTGAAACAGCGGTAATTTGAATTCGATTTAAAGTTTTCTCCTCTAACTCAACAACGGTTTTTTTCTCAAAGCAGCCTGTACGGGCTGCTTTTTTTTGATTTAATCGCGGATTTCCAGGTTGTACTGGCGGCAGAGGTCGATCAGTTCTTGTTGGAAGCGATCGCGCACATTCTGGGGCGAGACAATCACGCAGTCTTTGCCGTACCGAAACACCTCTCGAATCAACCAAAAGGGATTAGAGAGGCGCCGCACAACTTGTCGCACCTTGGTTTTTCCCTCTCCTAAGACTTCATCCTGAATATCCTTGTCCACTCTGCGTTCATAGGCTTTGATCAGTCCGCCCCGAAAGTGTAAGTACACTACTAGATAATCTAAGCCTTCGCACCGCCAGTGTCCACTTATAGGGACGATCGCTTTGATGTTGTCGAAGCGCAGACAGCGGTTGTGGATGAGTTCGGGAAAGTCGGGATTTTTGATGTCATCAGTCTCTTCGCACCAGATGTTGAGGTAGAAGCGTTTTTCTTCAAAAGACACCTCGGCGTATCGCACGGTGTACTCTAAGTCCTCTCCTTGGTTATTGCGGTAGAGGAGGTGAAATGGCTGTTGAGCCTTCCTGAGCTGATCGACGCGGGGCCGCCATCCCTCGCTGGGTTGACTAACCAGTTGCAGAATTGATTGACGCAGGGGAGCATCAAGGTTGCCCCGATCTAACATTAATGCTGCCAGGACTTCCGCGTCTCGAAGATGGCCTGAATCAACAAGGAGTTTAGCAGCTTGCTGCAAGGCTGCGACTTCGGTGGAGTTGAGGGTGAAGGGTTCACCAACTTCTAACTTGTGCTGGGCGATCGCCACCAGCAACCCAGATACGCTGGGATTTTTGCCCCAGAAGATGCCGAGGCGAAGGGCGATCGCCTCTAGCTGTTCTTTGGTTTCCGGCGGGACTGAAAGGGTGAGTGCTTCTTTTTTTCGCGACATTTGTTAAATATACTTGCACTTTTGAATAAACTGTGTCATTGTAGGTTTAGTTTAAATACAGATTACCTCAAACTACAGGCAGATCGCCATGACAGCCTACACTATCCTGCTAAAACCCGTGTATTCACATCCCGCCCAGACGCTTCCATCAGGCATTACCTTACCTCCGGCCTGGGATGGGCTCTCGCAGCATCAAGTCGAAACCTACGAAGCACTGCAAGACCCAACCATTGATGTTGTCTTCAATACAGCGATGACAGGGGACGGTAAAAGTTTAGCAGCTTACCTGGCAGCGATGACAAATCGCACGTACACATTAGCAATGTACCCGACAAACGAACTCGCAAGAGATCAGGAAAAACAGGTAAAAGGCTACAAAGCACTGTTTAAACCGGAAAACGACCCGCAAATTTATCGTTTGAATGCAGCAATCCTGGAAGATTTTATTGCCACAAATAAACTTTCTTCTAAATTAGCAGGATTGGGCGATCGCGCCGACAACTCAGAGATTTTGCTAACAAACCCCGACATCTTTCACTACATCCACGACTTCCGCTACCTGCGGCGAAACAAAGCAGGGAAAGGAGACAACCCCGATCGCCTATTTGCCAAGATTGACGACAGCTACAAACTATTCATCTTTGACGAATTCCACATTTTCTCATCTCCCCAAATTGCCAGCGTCATCAATGCCATCCTGCTAATCAAGCATACACTCCCCGGCAAAAAGTTTTTATTCCTTTCTGCTACGCCCAACGATTTATTGGAAGAGGGGTTTTCCAAAGCAGGGTTAAAATATCGCATTATAGATCCAGTCAAGCAGGGAGGTTATCAATTTGCAGCAGGCGACAACTGGCGGCAGATTAGTTATCCGATTAACTTGACTTTTCCGCAAAAGTTAGAACCAAACCTGCGTTCCAGTTATAACTGGATTCTCGAAAATGCCGAAACAACAATTTTAAAATTCTTTCAAGATAATCCTGGGAGTAAAGGCGCAATTATCCTGAACTCGATCGCCGCTGTTAAAACCTTAATTCCCAAATTTAAGGCAATTTTTGAGCCGCTGGGATTGAAAGTCCGAGAAAATACTGGATTGACTGGCGAGACAGAAAAGTCTAAATCGGTTGAAGATGCTGACTTACTTTTAGGAACATCAACAATTGATGTGGGAGTTGACTTTCGGATTAATTTTTTAGTATTTGAGGCGGCGGATGCCGGGAACTTTATTCAGCGTTTCGGGAGGTTGGGGAGACATCCAGGTTTTGAAACTTATCAAGCTTATGCTTTGCTGCCCAACTTTATTGTCGAGAGGCTATTTGAGGTTGACAACCACCCGCTGCAACATGGCGAAACGCGCGATCGCATTAGTTTATCCGACGCTATCCGCCAGCATTACGGCTATGTCAACGAGTTTAAGCAATATCCCAAACGCTGGGGCGGAATTCAGTCAGCTTGCGTGCATTTTGAGTTAGAAAAAAATTATCAGATGAAAACCAAGTATCCCGAAGCAGCGGATAATTTTGCAGCCGATATTGAGCAAGCTTTGGGAGTTACGATTAAACAGATGCGAGCGCAGCTTTTCCGCTGTATGGAAAAGGAGAAAAAGAAAATTATTGAGGAGGCTCGAAGTTTTCGGGGAATCAGCCAGTTAGATTGCGGGATTTATGACATGACTAATCCAGATGAGCCTGAGAAAGAACGGTTTAAAACTTACAATCTTCCCAGCTTGCTCAGTAACTTTCATTTTGAGTTGATAGCCAAAAAAAAATTTATAGAGCAAGCTAAGAAAGCCGGGTTAGCAGTCAGTCGTTTTGAGAAAGCTTTGTGTTATTTGAAATTGACGGGGTATCGGGAATTGCGAGAAGATTGGCAGTTTTATTGCTTGCGAGATGATATCACCGAGATTGCTAAATCCGGCAAAGTCCAAATTCTCAAAGATTTGGAAGTCACAGGAGGAACTAATGAGATTAGCGACAAATTATCTAGTCGAGGGTTGGTGTGTTTTGTCTCCGATCGCGATCGGGCTACTTTACGTGCCAAATGCGGATTGCCCGTGCATTTCCAAGCCTATGGTTTGAGCGATGGATTTCATGGTAAACCAAATTACACCATCGCGTTTGGGCGATCGGCGCTGTTGCTGGAGACGCTGATTTGGCACTGGAAACCGCAGCAGGATGAAGGGTGGATATGCTAAAGATGTACGCTACTGGAGAAAAATTACCGTGACTAGAGATAATTTACTGTCCCGAATATTGATCGATCCAAATATCTGTTTTGGAAAACCCTGCATTCGCGGCCACCGGATTTGGGTTTCCCTAATCCTTGACTACCTAGCTGGAGGAATGACTGTTGAGGAAATCCTAGAAGCATATCCAAGCATAGAAAGAGAAGATGTATTCGCTTGTATTGCTTACGCTGCTGAAGTAACGCGAGATTATTATGCCGAGATTCCATTAGAAAAAAAGGAGGCAGCAACAACGTGAAGTTAAAGCTAGATGAAAATGTCGATGTTCGCGTTATCACTTTTTTACGTTTGGCAGGGCATGACGTAGAAACAGTGTCAAGTCAAGGTTTGACTTCAGCACCCGATGTGGAACTAATTAATGTTTGCCGTCAAGAGGAAAGATGTTTGGTTACTGCCGATCGCGGATTTGGCAATCGGATGCGGTTTAATCCATCTGAGTATGCGGGGATTGTTGTAATTCGGCTAACATCTCGTGCCAATTTTACAGAGTGGAGAGAAGCAATAGAAACGTTAATCCTCGGATTAGAGAAAGCAGAAGTTTTTGGGAAACTGTGGATTATTCGACAGGGTACGATTCAGGAATATCAACCCATTAGACCAGAGGAAACAGAATCATGAACGAAGACGATATTCTCTATAAATGGCTGCATTCTCCCGATGATGATGACAGTGAAACGCCCGCGAAGTACGAACTTTTAACAGTTCGACTGTTTAAAGAAGCAATTCGAGAAACGGCAGGAAATCAGGGCGATCGCCTTTTAGCATCCTTCGCCGAAAACGTCCTGCCCAACTTGATCCAGCAGCTAGTTGGAGCCACAGCCAAAGGCGGTCAATTTACCGAAGACAGGCGCGCAGAAGGCAAAAATGTCGATCGCAGCAAACACGATCAATCCTTTACTTCTCACCTGCTTAACGGCTTATTCCCAACTTACCGAATTCTCAAAAAACTCAAGACAGAGACACCTGAAACTAATCCAGTTAAACGCAACTGCGGTGAAACAGAAACAGCTTTGTTCGTAGCATCATATATCCTGCACGACTTTGATAAATTTCCAGATTATGGTGAATGGCTGAAAACTAACGATTCAGAGGGAAAATTTGCCGATCGAGATTGGCGAAAAGACCCACCTCACAAACACGAAGCTGGCAATTTCGGACGCGATTATGTGGCTGTCAAAATTCAACAACTTGGATTAGATAGTTTATTAGGTGAAAATTGGCGATCGCACATCGACGATCTCGTCTGGATGAGCAACAATGCCGGAGTCAAACACGATAGCGATCGCGGTATGGAGATTCGCGGATTGCAGCCTAAACTCGATGGTAGAATCAGAGGAACTATAGCCAATTTAGTCAGACTCTCAGACTTATTCGCCTCAGTCGTGAAACATCCCAGCGATGCAGAAGCTAACGGTTTATCTGAAGTTTTGAATTCCCTTAGCAACGGACAATTTAAATTTAGCTATCACTCCCTCTCAGACAATCGCGGAGTATTGACAAATATCATTAACAATGCTCTGATGGACGCTCATCCCAGCGAGTTTTATGCACCGCTGCTGTACTTACCAGACGGTGCTGTTTATCTAGCTAAAGCCGATGCACCGGCCATCGAAACTGCTGAAATTCCCGATCGAGTAATCGCCAAAATTAAAAACCTTTGTGCCGACAGACTGAAGCTCAAAACAACAGGATTTAGCCGAGATGGAAAAGGCTTTAAATTTGGTGAATTCTACTGGCTGTTTTTTGAGATCATCGAACTCATGGGAGTCACCATCGAAGCAGCTTGCAAACTCATTACCAGCACCAAAGTATCCTCTGCCAAAAAACGCAGCGATAGCTTGTTAAGTTTCCAAAAAGATGGAGATTTGCTCGGTGAATTGAATCTGGAATTTCCCGAAGATTATCGGATTGACAGGCTAGCAGAATTTGGGGATATCCTCTGTCGGGGCATTTGGAATAAATGGCAGGAACGCTTGAGTAATTCTCAGAAAGAACTGCCCAAAGCTAAACGCCAAAGCCCGCCCGAATTAGATTTAACTCAAAAACTTGCCGAACATTTAGGTTTAGCTGACGAAATCCCCGCTTTGAAAGCAATCCAATCTCTGAAAAAAACAGGCGGCGTTCCTCTGGATTGGTATTACTTAGCTGCACAGTATGTTGAACGAAATAAAGGACTAGATGAAGCTCAAATTCGTGCCGTTTTAACCGATATGGTTGAATGTGCCACCACTCTCATCAAACCCATCGTCGAAAAGTTTGAAATTCCCGACGGCTGGAACGATTTGCGGACTTATGTCAACCGCATTGTTTCCTTACCAACAGGGGCAGTTGTCAAACCAGAAACCGATCCGTTTTTACTAGAATTGGCGCGGTACAGTGCAGCAAAAATCACGGGGAGAGGACGCGAAAATGTTTGTGCGATGTCGAGTTCGGCTTACACTGTGACGGAACAAATGGAGGCGGCGACTTTATTTACTCCCCAAGTTTACAGCAACCGCCAAATTTTGTTTAACGCGCAAGCTGCCAAGCGTCAGATTTGCTCGATTTGGTCGATCGAGATTATGTTGAGACAAATTTTGATGAATCAAACCAATGCCACGGGAGGAGACTTTGAAGGGCGCAAATATCGCTATCTCTATCTTTACCCAGCTTACTTCTTTACTCCAGAAACCAACAAGTTTCTTCAGAAAGCTTACAGTTGGATTGCCAGAACGCGATTTGATGCTGATATTCGCAAGCATTTAATTACGGACAAACAAATTGCTAATTTTACCCTTGACAATTATCAACAAGTTGATTCATTATTGATTCAGGAGAATTTGCAATCAGAAGACGATCGCACTTTCAAGATCAGCTATCCCGACAATCAACCGCTGACCTTTTTCTTCCTAGCATTACCACCGGGAAAAGATGCCACAGATACCGAATCTTGGGTAATGCCGACTTGGTTAGCCTTTGCTTTACCGCTAATTCTCGATGTCAAAACCGTTGCATCCGAGTCGCCAGTACCGCCATTCATTAGCGGTGCAGATTTTGAAAAAACCGTTGTGATTGATGGCGAACATCAAGCAATTCGTTCTCTGATTAAGCAAGATGAATATCGCTTAGACGGCATTTTGCCTCCGCCATCAAATCCGCCTAAAATTTCACCGCTAAATGCTCTAAGTGCGGCTTACTGCATTCACTTAGAAGTCAACCGCAAAAAAGATGGCAATCCCGACTGGGGGAAATTGTCAGATTTAGCACGCGATTTAGAAACCAGTCCTCTTTATGTCTTTCACTACCTGAATAAATGGCTGCGGAAACAAGACAAACTTGAGTCCGTACCCATTGCCAAAATCCGCCTGTATCTCGATTTTTACTACTACTTTGAACCGGAGGGAAAAACCGTGAATCAAATGCGAGAATTGACCGAACTTTACCGCCGCTTTTATCGGGCAAAAAGTCAATATGCGAAAGCTAATGCTGTGCTGAAACCTATTGACGAAGCTGCTGACGTTATTCTGAAATTTGACAAAGCTTTAGCCAACAATACTGAATCTTTAACAGATATTGTGGGGGGACGTTTATCAAAGCTGATGAATAACGTGCGGCGGCGGGCGGCGGAAGGCAAACCGACACTTGTTTGCATTGACGGTAAGTGGAAACCTGCTTTGACTTCTGAAGAGGAACGGCAAGCAATTTATGATTTTGCTAAGTATTTTGTGGAGGTGATTTTTGAGGGAAGTTTAAAAGGCGATCGCGCGCGTTTAGCAGGCACTCAACTCAACTTAATCCGGGATACTTGCGATTACATTTATCGCTTGGAAGATGACAAAGAACGCAGGGAGCGCAAGCAGGAAGAACCTGATGAAGTTCCCGAAACAGAAACAGAATTAGCCTAAATTGTCCACATTTTTTCAATTACTTTGTACTGGATAAACCAAACCATGAAATTCCTGAAAACCCTCGATTCTAAATTTTTTCACGATGAAATTCCCGCAAAACCGATGGGAAAATACGCTCATTTTATCACCATCCGCGTCACCGAATCTTATCCGCTGTTTCAGACTGATGGGGAATTGAATAAGGCAAGGGTAAGTGCTGGAATTGAAGACAAAACCCACATCAGCCGTTTAGCAATGTTTAAGCGGAAACAGTCTACACCCGAACGTTTAACTGGACGAGAATTGCTGCGAAACTACAAAATTGGCGACTGGGAAAAGTGCGACTACAACGTTGATTTCAGCAAAACTACTCCTGATTGTATTTTGTACGGTTTTGCGATCGGCGATTCGGGTTCTGAGAAATCTAAAGTAGTCGTAGACACCGCTTATTCAATTACTCCCTTCGACGATTCTCACCTCAATTTCACCCTCAATGCACCGTTTGAAAGTGGAACAATGAGCCGTCAGGGGGAAGTTACCAGCCGCATTAACAGTCAAGATCACATTTTGCCTCAAGTCTTTTTTCCCAGCATTGTAACGTTGAAAGACCCGACAGAAACAGGTTTTATCTACGTTTTTAATAACATTCTCCGAACGCGGCACTACGGAGCGCAAACTACTCGCACTGGTCGAGTTCGCAATGAATTGATTGGAGTGATTTTTGCTGATGGCGAGATTGTTAGCAATCTGCGGTGGACGCAAAAAATCTACGATTTGATGAGCAGTGCGGGCAAAATTAATCCCCCTGATCCTCTCAATGAAGATGATGTTTTGACTCATGCCGATCGAGCAATTACTGAACTGATGGATGGAGAGTGCATCTCGCACCGCGATTTTCTCGGCGAAGCTTTTAATAGCCTTTTGGCAGAGGTTAAATCGATTTCCAGCGATGAAACTAAACTGCAAGCAATGCTGAGTCAAGCTAATACTGAATCAACAGCTTATGCTCAGAAACATATCTTAAAGAGTTCTGAAAAAGGCAAGAAAGGTAAAAAAGCAGTTGCACCTACGGAGTAAAAATCGTGGCGTTTATTTACCGCTGTCAAATCGAGTTGCACGATAGCCTTTATTTTGCAACTCGCGAGATAGGAAGACTTTACGAAACTGAGCCTGTAATTCACAATTACGCGCTTTGTTACGCCCTCGGTTTGGTGGATAGCGAAATCTATTCTACCACCGTTTCTGAAGAACATTCCTATCGCTATTTCTGTCCAGAACAAGTCCCTAAATACGAGCCGCATTTAACGGCGCTCAACCAACAGGGGATTTATGTTACTCCGGGGCGATCTATTTCTCACTCCTCCACTCTCAACACTTGGAAATATGCCAATAACAACTATCACGTTGAGATGGAAAAAACCCAGAAAAATATCCCCGGTTTTGGGAGAACTAAAGAAATTGCACCGGAAAGCAAATTTGAGTTTTTCATAATCTCAGAAAAGTCTCTGAAACTGGCGAAATGGATACGTTTGGGAAAGTGGATGAGCAAAGCAGCAGTCGAAATTGTAGAACAGAAGGAAGTGAAGCGATCGACTTCTGAAGCTAACTTAATTTTTCCCTATCTGCTAAATCCTTTAGATGTGATGTTTTCCCATCAAGTGATTAGCTACGATGTGGTTAATATGCCTCCGGTTAGCCTCATCCAAAATGTCAAAATGCTAGGGCGATATTACGAGTTTGACCAACTCAAAATTCCAGCTTGTATGGAATACCGCTTTCGGGCCGATTAATAGGAGGCAGATCCTCTATCAATGCGTTCCCAGGTTCTACCTGGGAACGAGAAACGAGAAATGAGAAAACGAGAAACCAGGGAAAACCTCTCGGCTAATTCAAACCTCTTTTAACCATTAACCAATATGCCGCACAGCCTTGTCCTAAACATCCTGCCCCTGGCCCCGATTCCCCCCGGATACCTCACCGGAAGACACCTGCACGCCCTCTTCCTCACCCTCGTGAGCTCAGTTGACAAACAACTCGGCGATCGCCTCCACGATGCCACCGCCCAAAAATCATTCACTCTCAGCCCTTTACAAACTAAAAAATGCCCTTTCAAAAAACACCATTTCCTGCAATGGGAACACACAGAACCGATTCCAGAACATACCCTCTGTTGGTGGCGAATTACCCTGCTTGATGACACTTTATTCAGCAAATTAACTAATCTTTGGCTGAATCTCAATCCGTCGAAGCCGTGGCATCTCGGGCCCGCCGATTTGATGATTACTAAGATTCTCGGAACGCCCCAAGTAGATCAGCCTTGGGCTAATGCTTGCGATTACTCTCAATTGTACGATCGCGCTTCTGAAACTAATCGCTTAATTGCCTTCAGTTTTGCGACTCCTACTACCTTTAGGCAGGGCAAATTCGATTCGGTGATTCCTACTAGAGAATGCGTTTTTAACAGTCTCCTCAGTCGGTGGAACAAGTACAGCCCGATCGCAATTGTCGATCTTTCCTTCGATGCACTTTTTTCGACATTTGTAAATATCAAAAGCGAAAGATTGACTAACTATCAAAGCGATTTTGTCGGCATGGTTGGGGAGGTTAGTTATCGGATTCTAGGAGATGTGGAACCTTTGGTTATCAAGCAAATTAATGCTTTGGCTGATTTTGCTGTTTACTGCGGGGTTGGGAGGAAAACTCCGATGGGGATGGGAATGACTCGGCGGATTGTTGTTAATAAGAGTTCTTGATAACTTAACGTAAAACCCATAGTCCGGCAAGGGTTGAAACCCCTGCCTCAAAGCTCAAGTCCTCTTAAGAGGACTGCAAGTATGAATGATTAAATCACTTCTTCAGTTGGTTTCAACCTTTGCGCTTACTGTTACCGATAAGCTCAAAATATCATCAATGATTAAATTACTTCTTCAGTCGGTTTCAACCGACTTTAGCTATGAGACAGGGGTTTCAACCCCTGGCGGACTGGCGGATAACTGGCGGATAACTAATTCCTCAAATCTTTTCGCCCCCACGGATAAATTAAATGTTTCAACCCCTGGGGGACTGGCAGATCACTAATTTCCAATTACCAATCTCTTACAAACCATCAAAGTTATGAACGATTCTGATTACATTTCGATCGCATCTCTCAACCAGTATTCCTATTGCGCTCACCGCTGCTGGCGGATGTTTTGTGCGGGCGAATTCGCGGACAATCAGTATACCATTGAAGGGACAAGTTTGCACGATCGCGTTCACACGATGGGCGAGATTAACCGC
Organism: Microcoleus pseudofavosus SVA1_A4; assembly: GCF_036700565.1. NCBI lineage: Bacteria > Bacillati > Cyanobacteriota > Cyanophyceae > Oscillatoriales > Microcoleaceae > Microcoleus > Microcoleus pseudofavosus. The sequence continues at coordinate 12,630 of NZ_JAUBPE010000020.1, read as the reverse complement.
GATGAAACTTGGCAGGTTCGGGCAATTTGGCTGAAGTCTGAGCGCTACAAACTGATTGGTAAATCGGATTTGATTGAGTCGGCTGAGGGTGAGATTTATCCCGTGGAATACAAGCGGGGACGGAAGGGGGAATGGGATAACGACGAGTTGCAAGTTTGCGCCCAAGCGCTTTGTTTGGAGGAGATGACGGGGAAAACTATTGCGACTGGATATGTGTATTACGCGCAGTCGCATCAGCGGCAATTAGTGGAGATTTCTGAGGGGTTGAGACAGGAGGCGATCGCAACTATCACCGCTATCCAATTTTTGCTGCAAACAGGCACAATGCCTCAAGCTAATTATAGCAAACGCTGTCAGGGTTGCAGCCTTTATCAGCAATGTTTGCCGCAAGCTGCTGATAAAGTCCTGCGCTATCAAGAAGCTAATTAATCCAAACTACAAATTTAGGAGTAGATCGTGGGAACACTTTATATCAATCAAGATGATGTGTTTATCGGGAAAACAGATGAACGGCTGAATGTCAAGGCAAAGAATCAAACGTTACAAGATGTGCCTTTGATTCATTTAGATGGAGTGGTTATTTTGGGACGGGCGACTATTTCCCCAGCGGCGATCGCAGAATTGCTCCAACGGAAAATTCCTCTGACTTTTCTCACGGATACCGGTCACTATTTGGGTAAGCTGGAACCGGAATTAAGTAAAAATATTTTTGTTCGCAATGCTCAGTGGAAAGCTGCTGGGGAAACTCCCCAAGCTATTCATGTTGTCCGGGGTTTTATTCGGGGGAAATTGAAGAACTATCGCACCAGTTTATCTCAAACTCAGCGGGAACATTCGGAACTAAATTTAGGTTCGGCAATTATGCAGATTTCAAATGCGATCGCCAAACTTGACAAAACTGACAATATTGACTCCTTGCGCGCACAGGAAGGTGCTGGTAGCGCGGCATATTTCAGAGTTTTCAACCAATTAATTCGCGCGGAAGGCTTTGTGTTTCAACCGCGACACCGCCCTGCTACCGATCCGGTGAATTCTTTGATGAATTTTGGTTACACGCTGCTGCGTCACGATGTCCAAAGCGCGATTAATATTGTGGGATTTGACCCTTATTTAGGATACCTTCATATGCAGCGCTACGGCCGCGTGGGTTTAGCGTTTGATTTGATGGAAGAGTTTCGCCCGTTGGTAGCAGACAGTATAATTTTGAACGCGATTAACCGCCGGATTCTGACGCCTAATGATTTTACTGTGGAACCTTTGAGTAATGTGGTGCGACTGTCGGAAACGGGACGGAAAGAGTTTCTGAAGTTGTATGAAAAGAAAAAGCAATCTGAGTTTAAGCATCCTGTTTTGAAACGCAAGTGCACTTATCAAGAAGCTTTTGAAATTCAAGGGCGGCTGTTGGCGAAATATTTGATGGGCGAAATTGACAAATATCCACCTTTAGTTTTGTACTAAATATGCACGTTCTGATTTCTTACGATATTTCGGAAGACAAGCGCCGGACAAAGATTCACAAAATGCTCAAGTCTTACGGGCAGTGGATGCAGTACAGTGTGTTTGAGTGTGCTGATTTGACTGAGACTCAGTATGCTAAGTTGCGATCGCGCCTGAACAAAGTCATCAAACCCAACGAAGACAGTATTTTGTTTTTCCCGCTGTGCGCTTGCTGTCAGGGTAAGATTGAACGCATTGGTGGGGTAGTGCCTGCCGATCGCACAATATTTTTTGCTTAGTTTCCGTGAATCGGTAGGTGTTAAAATAGGGGTATCAAATTTTTCGGCTCAAACCCATGTTCCGCAAGAGTTTGATGCCCCCAGTCTGAAAAAACGATTCACGGAAAGTCTGAAAGCTTTACAGGATAACGTTTTGGAGTGAGTATGGAAAATTGGGTATTGACAAGCCGAAGGCTGGAATGGTACTTTTGTTTTAGATTCACGGAACTGCACCTTGAAAACCAAATACAGCAAGGCTTCTGGAACGGGCGCCGAAAAATACCTAAAACCCTATCAGGGATTGAAACTTTGTGGCGACGAATCCGTATAGCTCGGAAAAACCGAAAAATACCTAAAACCCTATCAGGGATTGAAACCACTTTTACTATTTTGTTTACTTTTCTTCATATTACCGAAAAATACCTAAAACCCTATCAGGGATTGAAACCTTAGTTGCTGCATATAATTAAAAAGGAATTGGATCGTACCGAAAAATACCTAAAACCCTATCAGGGATTGAAACTAATTGGACTTACTCAAGAGAATATTCGAGGTTTGCCCGAAAAATACCTAAAACCCTATCAGGGATTGAAACTTCTGATGCTTCGAGCCACAGTGCGATGCCCCCAGTTGGCCGAAAAATACCTAAAACCCTATCAGGGATTGAAACGCTGCCGCAAGCGAACAAGCGTGCAAAGTTTTCATAACCGAAAAATACCTAAAACCCTATCAGGGATTGAAACTTCAAATAACTGTAGAGGGTTTGTACAGGAATATCAGCCGAAAAATACCTAAAACCCTATCAGGGATTGAAACTACTCAAATTCGATTATCAAAATGGAGCTAAAACCGAAAAATACCTAAAACCCTATCAGGGATTGAAACTAGTTACCCGCTCAGTTAACAGCCGTTTTGTCCAACCGAAAAATACCTAAAACCCTATCAGGGATTGAAACTCGGCGGGGGGATTTAGAGCGATTTAGAGCATAACCGAAAAATACCTAAAACCCTATCAGGGATTGAAACGCTTCTGATATGGCCAGGGGAACGCTTGAGAATTAACCGAAAAATACCTAAAACCCTATCAGGGATTGAAACGCCGTAGTGCGGCTAGACGCTTGACAGGGGTATACCGAAAAATACCTAAAACCCTATCAGGGATTGAAACGTTTTACCCCGTTAACCCATAACGAGAACTCGCACTTGACCGAAAAATACCTAAAACCCTATCAGGGATTGAAACGAGGGTGATACAGAATCAAATTGCCAACCTGAGACCGAAAAATACCTAAAACCCTATCAGGGATTGAAACCAATTGTCGGCCGCAGTAACGCAGCGGAAGATTTTACCGAAAAATACCTAAAACCCTATCAGGGATTGAAACCTGCTACACGGTGGTTTGCTCTGGCACACAGCACGTTCGGTACCGAAAAATACCTAAAACCCTATCAGGGATTGAAACAGACTCTAACCTTCTCAGCCATTAGCTTCTGTTCCCGAAAAATACCTAAAACCCTATCAGGGATTGAAACTTATTCAATCTAAATGAAGGGGTATTAGGCGGACGGCCGAAAAATACCTAAAACCCTATCAGGGATTGAAACTAACTGGACTTATTCGAGAGATTTCTCAAGATTTCCCGAAAAATACCTAAAACCCTATCAGGGATTGAAACCTATCTACCTGCTTATATGCCTGTTTGGAGGATTTTGGCCGAAAAATACCTAAAACCCTATCAGGGATTGAAACATTATGCCACGTGCTACAGAATGTCCTCTTGGCCGAAAAATACCTAAAACCCTATCAGGGATTGAAACTTAAAACTTCCATTTTTTTGACCAGGCGAAGGGCTGCCGAAAAATACCTAAAACCCTATCAGGGATTGAAACATCAAATAATTAATTTAAGGAAAAGAGTGCTATCACCGAAAAATACCTAAAACCCTATCAGGGATTGAAACGGAGTGATACCCGGTATAACTCATAAAAAAACACAACCGAAAAATACCTAAAACCCTATCAGGGATTGAAACGACCTAAAACTTCAGGAGAAGGTAAACCCAAATCAACCGAAAAATACCTAAAACCCTATCAGGGATTGAAACAGGCAAGGGGGGCGATTATTGGTACGGTTACAGCCGAAAAATACCTAAAACCCTATCAGGGATTGAAACGAAGAAGGGGGGGAACATCAAAAAATATTAAAACCGAAAAATACCTAAAACCCTATCAGGGATTGAAACGCTGAATAAAATCAGCAAGTCCCCTCAGTAAATCTCCCGAAAAATACCTAAAACCCTATCAGGGATTGAAACCGATTACGAAAAAAAGCAACGCTTAAATCTATCCCCGAAAAATACCTAAAACCCTATCAGGGATTGAAACTGCAATTGGCGCTTTTAATGCCAGCGCGTTAGTTACGAAAAATACCTAAAACCCTATCAGGGATTGAAACGATCGATAATCGGGGTCAATAGCTGAAGCAAACCAAGCCGAAAAATACCTAAAACCCTATCAGGGATTGAAACTTGTGGGGAATAGCGAATCTAACGGCGGGTGCATTGTGCCCGAAAAATACCTAAAACCCTATCAGGGATTGAAACCTCAATAGGCGTTTCTATCCGTTCGGTTTCTTCTCCCGAAAAATACCTAAAACCCTATCAGGGATTGAAACTTCATCAATAATTGCTGTCTCATTGGTGCTGAAACCGAAAAATACCTAAAACCCTATCAGGGATTGAAACTATCTGCTAGAAGCCTATGCCGTACTTACCTCGCAAACCGAAAAATACCTAAAACCCTATCAGGGATTGAAACCGGCGCTGAGCTAACCTATTCCAACCCTCAGTCATCTCAGCCGAAAAATACCTAAAACCCTATCAGGGATTGAAACAGAATGTAGAGGCAGCGAACCGGGGCAGCACCGGCGGAGGGGCCGAAAAATACCTAAAACCCTATCAGGGATTGAAACATGGCCCGCCCCCCCGGCCGCGCCGATAAGATTTAAGCCGAAAAATACCTAAAACCCTATCAGGGATTGAAACAAAAGTGGAAGCAGACAAATCGGTGCGGGATTCGCGAAAAATACCTAAAACCCTATCAGGGATTGAAACTTGTTCGGCTTGAATGAGGGGGTGCTTGGTGGTCGCGAAAAATACCTAAAACCCTATCAGGGATTGAAACTAGTGCTGCTAGTGGAACCAACCACAACACTACAGACCGAAAAATACCTAAAACCCTATCAGGGATTGAAACGAACTGTACAACAAACTTATCGAACAGCAAGGGGGGAAACCGAAAAATACCTAAAACCCTATCAGGGATTGAAACTGGAAGGTCATTTTCTCCGGCTAGTTTTTCTAATGCCGAAAAATACCTAAAACCCTATCAGGGATTGAAACCCGGTTGATTCAATTTGGGTAAAGTTTGCTAAAATCCGAAAAATACCTAAAACCCTATCAGGGATTGAAACTTAGCCGCAAGTAGTAGCTTCCTGATGTGCCCAGGCCGAAAAATACCTAAAACCCTATCAGGGATTGAAACGGCCGCAAGATGGCGTTCCACGTCCCGCTTCCTCCCCGAAAAATACCTAAAACCCTATCAGGGATTGAAACCCCTTGCTTGGAGGATTTCACATTTTTTGCCAGCTCCGCCGAAAAATACCTAAAACCCTATCAGGGATTGAAACCCTGTTGATAGCCTCTCAAATCTCAATATTCTCGCCCGAAAAATACCTAAAACCCTATCAGGGATTGAAACAAAGAACGCCGCCAAGTATTAGCAAGCCAAAAAGCATCCGAAAAATACCTAAAACCCTATCAGGGATTGAAACATAAGGCTTAGGAGAAGCCACGACCGGAGCGATCGGCCGAAAAATACCTAAAACCCTATCAGGGATTGAAACATTATACCCCCCCAATGCGCCCAAGTCATATAAACCGAAAAATACCTAAAACCCTATCAGGGATTGAAACTTAGTACCGACTTTGTAAGAAATTTTTACACTACCCGAAAAATACCTAAAACCCTATCAGGGATTGAAACGAAGTGTCGGAAATAATTACACACTTTCTGAAACCGAAAAATACCTAAAACCCTATCAGGGATTGAAACGCATGTCAAATATCTTAAGCGATGGGTTGACTTTGCCGAAAAATACCTAAAACCCTATCAGGGATTGAAACGGGTTGGCTTTGCTGTGATGGTTTTGGGAATGTTTCCCCCGAAAAATACCTAAAACCCTATCAGGGATTGAAACGCGATTTTTCGCCCCGTTGAAGCTCGACCCCGTGCGCCGAAAAATACCTAAAACCCTATCAGGGATTGAAACTCCAAAACTCGATCGCCCGCTTCACTTTCCACGGCCCGAAAAATACCTAAAACCCTATCAGGGATTGAAACGCTGCCAGACGATCGAACTGTTCGCAAGGCAATGGACTATTAGTAAAGGTGTATTGGAGGTACTCAAGTACTGCCAGACGATCGAACTGTTCGCAAGGCAATGGACCGAAAAATACCTAAAACCCTATCAGGGATTGAAACTGAATGTTTTGCAGTTGATTTCTTCCATTAAAACCGAAAAATACCTAAAACCCTATCAGGGATTGAAACTTCTCTTGATGGAACGGACACAAACCCTTAAGATTGCCACCGAAAAATACCTAAAACCCTATCAGGGATTGAAACAATTCTTGAGAGCGATGAGGCTTACGGAAGTAACCCGAAAAATACCTAAAACCCTATCAGGGATTGAAACTTTATCAAAGTTCTAAGTCAAGTCCACAGAAAGCATTACCCGAAAAATACCTAAAACCCTATCAGGGATTGAAACTCAGGCTTCATGAGGAAAGGAGACATTGAATTGCCGAAAAATACCTAAAACCCTATCAGGGATTGAAACTTACGGTGAAGCGAAAGGCAGACTCAACCTGAGTCTGACCGAAAAATACCTAAAACCCTATCAGGGATTGAAACTAATCTGATGCCTGTTTCTCTTATCTCGTTATTTCCCGAAAAATACCTAAAACCCTATCAGGGATTGAAACACACCCAAGTGTTCCGCAACTTCGCCCTGACTGGCTCCACCGAAAAATACCTAAAACCCTATCAGGGATTGAAACGGAAACTATCAAGTCGCCAAAATACCAGATTACAGTACCGAAAAATACCTAAAACCCTATCAGGGATTGAAACTTCTTGAGCGATGGAAAGGAATAATTAATCCGAACTCGAAAAATACCTAAAACCCTATCAGGGATTGAAACTTCTTTAACCGTATCCATGCCAGCCTTGCGGGGCTTTATACCGAAAAATACCTAAAACCCTATCAGGGATTGAAACTTCAGGCTCATCCTCAGAAAAGAATTCTTTTAGCCGAAAAATACCTAAAACCCTATCAGGGATTGAAACGAGCAACCCGTCTCGAAAAAATCAATCCGAACGCCGAAAAATACCTAAAACCCTATCAGGGATTGAAACACGCCATCGGAGCGGACTTACGCGCTCGAAAGCCCGAAAAATACCTAAAACCCTATCAGGGATTGAAACGGTTGGCAATTGTAGCAACTTTAGTTTCTATTACTGCCGAAAAATACCTAAAACCCTATCAGGGATTGAAACCCGCTGCCGTCATCGAAAAATGCGACAGAAAAAAGCCGAAAAATACCTAAAACCCTATCAGGGATTGAAACAAAAGCAGAATCCTTATCGAACCGAATAGGACTTCGAGCCGAAAAATACCTAAAACCCTATCAGGGATTGAAACGTATTACGCAAATGCCAGTAATGAATAAATTAAGCCGAAAAATACCTAAAACCCTATCAGGGATTGAAACAAGCAGTCGGGGGGAGACCGAGGAAATAAATATCGCCGAAAAATACCTAAAACCCTATCAGGGATTGAAACTGTCATCATTCCTCCTTATCCGCTAAATCCGCCAAGGCCGAAAAATACCTAAAACCCTATCAGGGATTGAAACTGTTGATGCAGAATTCCGTGACTATATATATAAGCCGAAAAATACCTAAAACCCTATCAGGGATTGAAACTGTAGCAAAAGCTCCCCCCAGAGTCAAGAAAAAGCCGAAAAATACCTAAAACCCTATCAGGGATTGAAACTAATTGGACGTATTCACGCGATTTCTCTCGCTTCCGCCGAAAAATACCTAAAACCCTATCAAGGATTGAAACTTTTCACTACGTAGAAATAAGATCGCAATGCGATCGTACTGTATTCACAACCAGGATTACATCACTCAGGAGTCGCCTGCGGTGAAAGTCCCTCTTCCCGGTTTTGTAGGAGAGATGGTGGAGGACACCCTGCCATCGACTCTCTAACTGCATCGGAATTATATATTTGGATCGCGATCGCCAGCGAGATCGCGGGGACGCTCGTACTACATACAGCGTATCCCAGGTTTATGAAGTGCAGCTTTAGACACGGCAATGCCGTGTCCCTACGGGGATCGATCCGAAGTGTACTTTATAAACGTGGAATCTGCTGTAATTCCGATGCCACCGGATTTGATATGACTAGGTTATGCCGATCGCCAAAAGGAATAAAACTCATGGAAAAAGAATTCACAGTCGGTCAAAAAGTCCGAGTTGTGGCGATGCCGCCTTACATCAAAACTGCCGAACCGATGCCGGTGCTGCGGCCTGCGAATGTAATTGCCATCGGCGCTGAAGGTGTTGTGATCGATCGGCGTCCCGGCAATTATTGGGGCATTCGCTTTGAAAAAGGTGCTTTTCTGTTAGACAGTCAGTACCTTGAAGCGGCGGAAACTACTGTAGAAGGTAATGGGTAATCGGGAATGGGGGAATGGGGAATGGGGAATTGATATCACAACTTAAAATCTCCCTTTTCCTTCTCCCTTTTCCTTCTTTCCTCAATATCCATCGGTTAAATCCGTTAAATCCGTTGCCGAACTTCCCTCTTTAAGAAGCCAGCTTTGCCTCAAAAGCCAAAGAATTAACAGGCGATTCCCCCAACAATCCCTCTAAATTAGGAGAACTGAAATTACAAGGTTGAGGCTTTCCCAAATAATAACCTTGAGCGTAATCTACCCCAAGTTCCTTGAGTTTATCGATAACTGTTTGACTTTCCACATACTCGGCAACAGTTTTAATTCCCATAACGTGAGCAATTTTGGTAATAGCTTCCACCATTGCGATATCAATAGCATTGTCGGCAAGATTCTTAATAAAATTGCCGTCAATTTTGATATAGTCAACCGGCAAGCTTTTCAGGTAAGCAAAAGAAGACATCCCGCTGCCGAAGTCGTCCAAGGCAAACTGGCAGCCGAGTTCCTTGAGTTGCCGAATCAAGCTGGCTGCCTTGCTGAGATTAGCGATCGCCACGGTTTCGGTAATTTCAAAACAAATTATTTCCGGCGGTATTTGATGGATGGAAAACTGCTCCTGAATAAACTCGATAAACTTTTCTTCGTTGATGCTGTCTCCAGAAAGGTTGATTGCATAAAGGCTGGGATATTTGCCAACTGAGGATTGCGAATTAGACAAAAGAGAGCAAGCAGGCAAAGTCACTATTTTATCGCTATCTGCACCGGGGTTTTGGACTAATAAATTTGCCGTGAACATTTTAGATAAATTGCTAAATAAAGTGCGAATTACCCAGCGGTCGATCGCGTGCATCAAGTTGTAGCGTTCGGCTGCCGGAATAAACGCCATCGGCGACACCAACTGACCCGTTGCAAGTTGTAGGCGCAGCAGGATTTCGCAGTGGGTTCCGGTAGTTGGAGAGTTGAGCAAATGTACGATCGGCTGAGAGTACAAGCAAAAGCGATTCTCTTCTAAAGCTTGATTAATTTGCACCACCCACTGAGTTTCGCCGTGCTGTTTGATTAATTCCCGATCGCCCGCTTGATAAACCTGCACCCGGTTGCGGCCTTTATTTTTAGCAGCGTAGCAAGCAATATCGGCCGCGCTCAAAACCGCAGATGTCGATGCTGTTTTGGGATTAATTGCCACCAAACCGATACTGACGCCGATCGAAAAAGTTTTGTCCTGCCACCCAAACCGGAATCCCTGAATGCTTTGCAGCAGCGATTCTGCAACATCCAATCCCCGTTCGGGGGAACAATCGTACATGAGTACGGCAAACTCATCACCGCCCAGACGCGCCAAAATATCGGTTTTGCCGATATTGCTTTTAAATAGCAGGCTGACTTGCCGCAGCAACTCGTCGCCTGCAACGTGACCGGAAGTGTCGTTAACTATTTTGAAACGATCGAGATCCAGGTAAAGCATAACGTGTTGTTGACCGTAACCTTGAGCGCTGTGCAGGGCGTGTTCTAACTGGTATTCAAATTCGCAGCGGTTGACTAATTGCGTCAGGGCATCGTGAGTTGCTTGCCAGGTTAATTGCCGCGCTTGAGTTCGCACTTTGGTGACATCTCGGAACACAACGACGGCCCCGACAATTTCGCCGTTGCTGGCGTGGATGGGCGCGACGCAGTGGTCGATCGCAAATTCGCGGTTGTTGCGGGCAATCAGCAAGCTGTTGTGCCCTTGGTCAACAATCCGACCTTCGTACAAAGCGATTTGGGCGATATTTTCGATCGGCATCCTGCTGGTTTCGTCAACTATTCTGAGTACGCTGGCCAGGGGCAAACCTTGAGCTTCCGAGGTTGACCAACCCGTGAGTTTTTCGGCAACTGGATTGAGGGTAGAAATGCAGCCGCCGGCATCAGTAGCAATTACTGCGTCGCCGATCGATTGTAGAGTAACCTGAGCGAGTTCTTTTTCCTCAAAAAATGCTTGTTCCATGCGCTTGCGATCGCTAATATCCCGCTGCACGGACACCCAGTGAGTGACGTTCCCCAACTCGTCAGCAACCGGTACGCTGTTGAGTTCCACCCAATAAGTTGAACCGTCTTTGCGGTAGTTGATCAATTCCAAGCGCAGCGGTTCTCGGCGAGAAAAAGCGCGGCGAATTTTGGCAACTTGAGCGCCATCGCTGTCGGGCCCGCGCAGACAACTGGGTGTTTGGCCGATAATTTCTTCGGGCCGATAACCCGTCATTTGGGTAAAAGCTTCGTTGACGTAGATGATGGCGGGATCGGAGATATTGCTGTCTCCCGCATCCATAATTACGATCGCGTCGTTAGCGTTGACTACGACAGATTCTAACAGTTGCAGCCGCACCTCGGCCTGCACGCGGGTAGCGATTTCGCTTTCTAGTCGGGCGTTAGTCAAGCTGAGGGATGCGATGGCTTTTTGCAATTCGCTAGTCCTTTCTGCGACTGAATCGTGCAGAACATCAATTGCCCCAGACATTTCCATCGGGTCAAGTACGCGCAGCAAGCTGCTTTGAGTAACTATTCCCAGCAGTTCTCCCCTAACCCCCGTTACTACCAACCTGCGGATTAAACGCTGCTGCATTTCCTGATGAGCTACCCACAGCGAGTCTTCTAGCTTGAGACTAAATAAGGGGGTACTCATGACAGTTTGGGCGATCGTTTGCGACAAATCTATATCTAAAGCTTGAAATTCCACAATATCCCGTTCTGTGACTATACCTACGGGAATTGGAAACGGCAAATTAATCGATAATTCTGTTGATTCTGTAATTACCACGCAGCTAACGCGGTGCTGCGCCATCAACTCAGCTAAACTCATCACCGACGCGGTGACAGGCGCTTGAATGACTTGTGCGGTCATTACTTCTTTCACGCTGCGCATTTTTAAGATATTTGCAGGTAGCAGCATCACTTGGCGAATGCTTTCCGGCGTAATTACTCCTAGGAGTTGACCGCCATTATCCAATATTGGCAGGTGGTGAATTCTTTGTTGGCCCAGCAGAATTAGGGCACTAAAAATGTCTTGCTCTTCACCTTTGGTGAGAGTTGTCGCAGGCTGCTTCATGACTTCTGCGATTTTGACATTTTTTAAGTTTTTGCCCGACGCAATCAAATCGACGAGATCCCTCTCGGTGAAGATTCCTTGCAATTGAGAATTTTGAGCAGATTGCGAGGAGGATTTTTCCACGACAAAGACGCAGATACCTGTCGCGTCTCTGAGCGCGCTTGAGGTGGGGGGATTGGCGATTTCTGTTAGTTGCTGGTAAATATCGGTTGGTGGAATGTCTGCGTTTAGAGAGCAACTTGGGCGCCGTTGACCCATCAGGGTAATTACTTCGGATAGTGGGGTATCGGGCGCAACTGTCAAGGGGGAGCGGTCAATTACTTGATCTAAAGTCGGCAGATACTTGGAGGAATCGTTTTTTATCATAATTAATTCATTTTTGCGATCGCGTTGACTCTGCGACATTCCAAAAAAAGCGCTGTTTTCCAAGCATTAGGTGGATTTTTACAGCGCTGCTGAGACCTAATTAAAATTAGTTGTTAAAAATGCACCGCTATCTTTGGCTGGGGATCGGGCCGGTGACGGCTCTCCCTCTACCTATAAAGTTATAATTGTATCTTTATTTTAAGTGTAAATTTTCTGTCCCGTGACAGTTTTATTAAAAATAATGTATTTGTTTGGAATTTTTGGCAATAAAATTAACTTATAAATATCATCCACCGCAGCGCTAATGAGATCCATCTTCCGAAATACACATCTGTTGGCTGTCCTAGCTAACCTAGAAAAGGTTAGGGAGCATGTCACTTTTGCGATAAGTATTTATACTTGTGCAGTTTTTCGAGGTCTACCAATTAAGCCATTTAAGTAAGCACATCGATGAGCCAATACCTGCCCAATATGGTCTAATTTCCAACTTGCTCCAGATATTTTAACCCGTCTAGCTATTTGCTTGATTCCTGATTCTACTGCTCCAGAACCAATCGAACAGATTCCATCTCTCTGGAAAAGTTCGTAATTAATAATTCTTTCTTTATGCTTTTCTAAATACTTACAAAAATTAACTGCTGGCTTTTTCTTCAATCCTATGAA